>CALWRP010000114.1 GCA_944383955.1 uncultured Clostridia bacterium | reverse complement strand
TACTGCTGTTTGACGAAAAGATCTCTGAAAAGTTCCCAAAAAACGAAAAAATACGCAGAGATCCGGCTTGCGCGCAGTTTTCCGACCGGCTGCTCCGGACACTGGTGAGAAACCGCGGCATAGAGCTTATATACTCTAGTTAATAGGATATCGACTCCTTCCCCGTATTGCGGGAAGGAGTCGCTTTTTGCCTTCAAAATATCGTGTTTTTTTATTGAGTTTAATTGGACATAAATGAGAAATTAGACTTTGATATTCAAGATTATCGTTGAATCTTAAAAGGCAACTGTAGATAGTTTTGTTCTCCTACTTTCATTATTTGGATTGTTGTGATATTATTGATTTCAAAGGAGGAGATTTTATGAAGAAGTCTTGCTTGCTTTTGATTTTATCATTATGTCTTATTCTTTCTGCTTGTGGCGGAAATTCAGATACTCCAACTAATGCAGAAGAGTCCAATGTATCCAATAATTCTGTTGTAGAAGAAACACCCAACATTGAAGAAACTCCAAAAGTTGAAGATAATCAGAAAGAAGAGGAAGTAACTCCTGAACCTCTATATTTTGAATCAGATGAAGTTGTTGATAAGTTCTTTACTGACTACAATGCTATTGCAGAAATCTCTATTCCAGCAGATGAAATTGAGAAAGGCAATATTAGCACAAAGGCATTGGTCTACATTGACGATTTGAGTTTGGAGATTATCAATGCTACTGATTTTCTTTCTGTTTCTATGAGTTCTTCTGTTGAGAATGAGGATACTAAATTATATGCGATTTTCAGAGATAGCATTAAGGCTATGAGTGCAGATACAGCAGACGAGGATATTCAATCTGCTTGGAGTACAATTCATGAGTCTGGTTATCTTGTAGGGGATTATGATTTCAATGGTGTAAGTATTACCTATGTTCCTTCCAAAGAGCTTTCTTGGGGAACTTCTGATTTGAGAGTGGATTTGGAATTCCCTTTGAAGTAAAAGTAAATTTAAACAGGCTCTACTCCCGTTTTAGTAGGAGTATTTAGAAAGGGTTAGGGACAGCGAGTTGGAGTTTACCAGCAAAACAGCAAAGGTTGCATAAAACCGGCGGCTATGGTATGATGGTAGCCGTGGAATCGTCTTTTTCCTCCGGATTCCCGCTTGTGCCACTCTGGCAGACAGCCACAGGAAAAGAGGAATTTTGCAAGATGCTGTTCTTTGTTGCGGCCGAATGTATCTCCGTTGCGGTCGTGTTCGCAATTGGATTTCTGTACGGCGCCATCGAGGATCTCAGCGCCATCGCGCCGTGGACCATGGCGGGCGCGGGCGTCGGGCTGCTGGTGACGTGCCTCCATCTCCTGATCTCCGTCTTTCGCAGAAAAAGAGAAAAGCTTCTGTTCTGGGTGGCCGAGGCCGTGATGCTTCTGGGCCTCTTTCCCGGGATTGTGCTGTTCGCGGAGCTGATCAACCTTGATCTGTGCCGCAGATGGCTTTCCTGGTTCGGCGCGAGCCCGACCGCCCAGCTCTTCACGGTGCTGGGCCTGCTGGCCGCGGCCAGCTTTGCTCTGCTCCTGCTGGCCTATCTGCTGCCCCTGCTGCCGCTGCGCCTCATTCCGCTGCTGCTGGCGGTGCTGCTGCCCGCCGGCCTCTATGGGTGGGGGCTGTCCGTGTGCACGCAGAGCTACTCCGACTATATGACTACCCGCCTCGAGGCCGCCGAGCCGCTCGAGGAATACGTGCTCGAGCGCGACGCCGCGATCTATTACCCCTCCTTCGAGTCGGTGGGCGGCTATTTCTGCTTCCTGCTGGAGGACGGCTGGAGCGGCGAGTCCTTCTCTGAGGGCGACGTCGTCTACCTGCTCAGCTCGATGGTGGCCGCCAACTTCCGGGAGCAGGAGTATATCGCGGTGAGCGACGGGGAGAAGGCGGGGCTGGTGGAGATCTCCAGCCTGCGCAGGCTGGACACGCCGCTCTACGACTATACGCTCACCACGGCGCAGGAGACGCCGGTCTACCGCGCCGCGCAGGGGGAGGCCTCCTCCGCGGCGGTGCGCACGCTCGCGGCGGGGGAGACGCTCGAGTACCTGCACTCGCAGGGAGGCTTCCTCCAGGTTCGCCTGGCCGACGGGCTGGAGGGCTATGTGGAGCGCAGCTGCGTGAAGCTGGTCCGCTCCTCCGCGCTGGTGCACGGCGCGCTTGCGGGCGCGCAGCAGGGCGAAATCGGATAACAAAAAACGGCGGCGCCTGTCCGGGACCAAAATGCCCGGGCAGGCGCCGTTTTTCTGTGTTGAGAGCGCCCGCGGCCTCATGCGGGCGGGGCGGGGAGCGTCTTGCAGAGAAAGAGCTCCGCGGGCTGGGCCAGCGGGCAGTCGTTGAGCACCAGGACGCCGCAGTCGCGGTAGTGCAGCCGCCGGTAGAAGAACTGCGCGTCCTCGTCCGCCTGCGTGGAGGTGAGCGCCATCCGGTAGCCGAGGCGGCTCATCTCCTCCTCCCACAGCGCCATGGCGCGGCGGCCGATCCCCCGCCTTCTGTGCTCCGGCAGGAGCACTATCAGGTTGAGGAACGGCAGGTTGTCCCACAGCGGGCAGTAGTGCAGCAATCCCACGGGCACGCCGTTCTCGCAGATGACGAAGCCCAGGCGGCCCGCCGCCTTGCGCGCGAAGCTCTCGGCGGTGCTGTGCGTGTCCAGAGAGAGCCAGAACGCGGCGTCGCTCTCCGCGGCGGGGCGCAGCGCGGTGGAGAGGCTTCGCTTTCTCCCGCGGAAAAACGACGCGCCCGGCTCCCGGGCCGCCTGCGGGACGCTCACGGCTCCTCCTCCGGCACGCGGTTGTCCGCGAGGATGTCCGGCTGGCAGCGCATGCTGTCCGCCTCCGTGATGGCGCGCAGCACCCGGCAGGGCACGCCCACCGCGAGGCTGTTGGCGGGAATGTCGCGCGTGACCACGCTGCCCGCGCCGATGACGCAGTTGTCGCCGATGGTGACGCCCGGGCACACGGTGACGGACGCGCCGAACCAGCAGCGGTTTCCGATGTGCACCGGCTTCGCGTAGCAGAAGCGGCGGCGCTCGCCCTGCGCGTTGAGCAGGAAGTTGCGCTCCGTCGCGACCAGCGGGTGCAGCGGGGTGACGATCGTCACGTTGGGGCCGAAGTTGCAGTCGTCGCCGATGGTGACCTCCGCGTCGTCCTCGATGGTGAGATTGAAGTTGCCGAAGAAGCGCTTGCCGATCCTTGTGTGGATGCCGTAGTGAAAATAGATGGGCCCCTGCAGAAACGAGCCCTCGCCGAGCTCGCCGAGCATCTGCTGCAAAATGGCGGCGCGCTTCTCCGTCTCGTCCTCGTAGGTCGCGTTGTAGTCCACGTTCAGATTGTGTGTTTTGAGCTTGAGCGCCCGCAGCTCCGGATCGCCGGGGCAGAACAGAATACCGGCCTTGATTTTGTCTTCCTCACACATGGGAACCCCTCCTGTGCGGCCCGCGGCAGCCAGGCCCCGCGCGGCCCGTTTTTTCCATCATACCGCAAACCGGGGCAAAAATCCAGAGGGAAGCGCGCGGAGAGGCAGAGCCTGCCCCCGCTCAGCCGCGCGGCGCGTCCGGCTCTCCGGGCTGGCCGCGCATCAGCGAGCGGGCCAGGCGGCGCAGCTCCTCCTCGGAGGAGAGGGAGACGCCGGACTGCAGAATCGTCTCCCGCACGAAGGGCGGAAGCCCCTTGAAATAGAGATTGCTCTCAAGCCAGGTCTGAAGATTGTTTTGTTCCATTCGTATCGCTCCTCTGTGTCTTTGATGGATTGCCGCCGCGGCGGGGAGGGGCGGCCTCCCAGAAATCCCTGAGGGCCGTCAGCTCCCCGGCGAGCGGCAGCCTGCCCTGCGGCTTTGCCGGCTCTGCGGCGAATTGGCACGACGCCTCCCACTCCGCCTCGAGGGCGCTCAGCAGGGCGATCCGCCGCTCCACCTCGCGCAGGAGCTCCTCCTGTGCCTGTCCGTTCACGCCGTTCCTCCTTTCCGCGGCCCGGCGCGGCCGCCTTCGCTCTCAGTATCCCCGCCGTTCGCCGCCGCTATGCGCGCCCCCTCTTGACAGGGCGAAAAAACTGCGCTATGATAGACCTACACCCCGTGGGGGTATCTGAGCGCATCCCGCGGCCCGCGGGCGTCTTTGCCGCCTGTTGGTCCGCCGGGCGCGAAGGAGGGCGCGCCCCCGCGCGGGGGAGCCGCCCGAACACTGTACCGCAAGGAGAATGCCGATGAAACAGCGATTTGATGTGACGGGAATGACCTGCAGCGCCTGCAGCGCGCACGTGGAGAAGGCCGTGCGCGGCTGCGGGGCGGAGAACGTCTCCGTCAACCTTCTGCAAAACAGCATGACCGTCGAATATGACGAGACGCGCCTGAGCAGCGACGCCATTGTGCGCGCGGTGGAGGACGCGGGCTACGGCGCCGCTGTGCACGGGGCCGCCGTTTCCGCCCGCGCCGCCGTGCCGAACGAGGGGGCGAGGGAGGCCGGGGCCGCGCGCCTGCGGCTCATCGTCTCGCTTGTTTTCCTCGTGCCGCTGATGCTCGTCTCCATGGGCCACATGATGGGCCTGCCCCTGCCGCCGTTCCTGCACGGCACGGAGAACGCCCTGGCCTTCGCCTTCACCCAGTTCCTGCTCGTGCTGCCGATCCTCTTCGTCAACCGCAAATTTTATCAAAACGGCCTGAAAAGCCTCGCGAAGGGCGCGCCCACGATGGACACCCTCATCGCCATCGGCTCCGGCGCGGCGGTGATCTACGGCGTCTGCGCCATCTACTGCATCGGCTGGGGTCTCGGCCACGGCGACTGGGAGCTCGTGGAGCGCTACTCGATGGACCTCTATTTCGAATCGGCGGGCACCATCCTCACGCTCATCACCGTGGGCAAGATGCTCGAGGCGCGCTCGAAGGGCCGCACCTCAGACGCCGTGGCCCGCCTGATGGACCTCGCGCCGAAGACGGCCCTCGTGGTCCGCGGCGGGCAGGAGGTGGAGCTCCCGCTCGAGGAGGTCAGGCCCGGCGATGTGCTCATCGTCAAGGCGGGGGCCGCCGTGCCGGTGGACGGAAGGGTGCTCGAGGGCTCCGCCGCCGTGGACGAGTCCGCCTTCACCGGCGAGAGCATGCCGGTGGAGAAGCGCGCCGGAGACAGCCTGACGGGCGGCACCGTGAGCCGCTCCGGCTGGCTGAAAATGGAGGCCGCGCGCGTCGGCGCGGACACCGCCCTCGCGCAGATCATCCGCCTGGTGGAGGAGGCCAACGCCACCAAGGCGCCCATCGCCCGCCTGGCGGACCGGGTGAGCGCCGTCTTCGTGCCGGCCGTCATCGCCATCGCGGTGCTGGCGGCGGCCGTCTGGCTGCTGGCCGGGCAGACGCTCGAGTTCGCCCTCTCCATCGGCATCTCCGTGCTGGTGATCTCCTGCCCCTGCGCGCTCGGCCTGGCTACGCCCACGGCCATCATGGTGGGCACGGGCAAGGGCGCGGAGAACGGCATCCTCTTCAAGACGGCCGAGAGCCTGGAGACGATCCACGCCGTGGACACGGTGGTGCTCGACAAGACCGGCACGGTGACGCAGGGCAGGCCGCAGGTCACGGCTCTCTGCCCGGCGCCCGGCGTGACGCAGGAGGAGCTGCTGCGCCTGGCCGCCGCCGTGGAGCAGCGCTCAGACCACCCGCTCTCCCTCGCCATCCGCGAGCGGGCGCAGGGCCTTCCCATTCCCCCGGTGGAGGATTTCGCCACCGAGGAGGGCAGGGGCGTCTCCGCCCTGGTGGAGGGCAGCCGCGTGCGCGGCGGCAACCGCCGCATGCTCAGGGCGTGCGGAGCCGACCCCGGCCCGCTCGCGCAGAAGGCGGACGAGCTGGCGCAGGCCGGCTGCACCCCGCTGTATTTTGCGCGGGAGGACAGGCTGCTCGGCCTCATCGGCGTGGCGGACGTCGTCAAGCCCACGAGCCGCGAGGCGGTGCGGGAGCTGCGCGCCCTGGGCGTGGACGTGGTCCTGCTCACGGGAGACAACCGCCGCACCGCCGCCGCCATCGGCCGCGAGCTCTCCATCCCGCACGTGGTGGCGGAGGTGCTCCCCGAGGACAAGGAGCGCGAGGTGCGCCGCCTGCAGGAGCAGGGAAGACGGGTGGCCATGGTGGGCGACGGCGTCAACGACGCCCCGGCTCTGGCGCGCGCGGACGTGGGCGTCGCCAGCGGCGCGGGAACGGGCGTGGCGATCGAGTCGGCGGACGTGGTGCTCATGCGCAGCGACCTGCTCGACGCCGTCTCCGCCATCCAGCTCGGCCGCGCGGTGATCCGCAACATCCGCGAGAACCTGTTCTGGGCCTTTTTCTACAACAGCATCGGCATCCCGGTGGCCGCGGGCGTCTTCTTCACGCTCTGGGGCCTCCGGCTCAACCCGATGCTCGGCGCGGCGGCCATGAGCCTGAGCTCCGTCTGCGTCGTCTCCAACGCCCTGCGGCTGCGCTTCTTCCGGCGGCGCGCCCACGGCGGCGGCTCCCTTCCGCCCGTTGAGACGGAGCTTCGCGTCCCGCGGGAGGAGCCGGAGGACGGCGCGGCTTCCCGATTAACAGAAAACACGACAGAAGGAGAGAGTATCATGACAAAGACCATCGACATTGAAGGCATGATGTGCGCGCACTGCGTCGCCCATGTGGAGAAGGCGCTCAACGCCATCGACGGCGTCTCCGCCAAGGCGGACCTCGAGGGCAAATGCGCCGTCGTCACCCTCGCGAAGGACGTTTCCGACGAGACCCTCGCCGCCGCCGTCACAGAGGCGGGCTACGAGGTCCGCGGCGTCCGCTGACGGAAAACGCACGGGGGAGAAGCGATGAGAGCGGACAAGGCGAAGGTCTCGCGCCTTCTCAGGACGGCGCGCGGCCAGCTCGACGGCATCCTGCGCATGATTGAGGAGGACCGGTACTGCATCGACATCCTCAACCAGCTGCTCGCCTCGGAGGCGGTGCTGCGCCGCGCCGAGCGGGAGGTCCTGCGCGCCCACATGGAGGGCTGTGTGACGGAGGCCTTCCAGCACGCGGACGAGGACGAGCGCGCGGAGAAGATCGCCGAGATGATCCGGACAGTGGAGAAAATGCAGCGCTGACCCCCTCGCGGGGAAGCCTTCCGGAAAAACAGCAGAAAGCGCGTGCAGGGCTTGGACGCTTTGCACGCGCTTTCTGCTGTTTTTTGTACTATTTCATAGAATTTGCATTTGGATTCACTCCCGCCTTGAAATTTACTGTGAAATCTGCTATAATAGTTCCGTTAAATCTTTAACAAAAACGCCGAAAAACTGTCTCATTTGAGATGGGCAAAACGTGTTGCCACACCACTGAAAAAAGGAGGAAACAGCATCTATGGAGGTCACCATCTGTATCGGCAGCTCCTGTCACCTCAAGGGCTCGCAGAGCGTCATCGCCAGCCTGCAGCGGCTGATTGCGCTCCACCACCTGGAGAACGAGGTCGAGCTCAAGGGCTCCTTCTGCATGGGGGAATGCATGAACAACGGAGTCTGCGTCTGCATCGACGGCGAACGCTTCAACGTGACGCCGCTCGGCGCCGAGGAATTCTTCAGAACGGAAATCATGAAGCGGCTGGGCAAGTAAGCCGGGCGCACACTTTGGATGGAGAAGGAGTTTTCACATGAGTAGTATCATCGGCTTGAAAAAAGCAAACTGCAAGAACTGCTACCGCTGCGTCAAGGTCTGCCCGGTGAAATCCATCCGCGTGGCGGATGGCCAGGCGACCATCATCGACCGCGACTGCATCCTCTGCGGCACCTGCCTGGAGCGCTGCCCGCAGAACGCGAAAACGCTCATCAGCTTCCGCGAGACGGTGGAGGGCTTCCTGCGCGCCGGGGAGAAGGTCATTCTCTCGATTGCGCCGTCCTACTACGGCTGCTTCCACGTGGAGGATCCGCAGCGCTTCGCCGGCGCGGTGAAGGCGCTCGGCTTCTTCGGCGTGAGCGAGACGAGCGAGGGCGCGGCCTATGTCACGGCGGAGTATCATCGCCTGATGCAGGAAAACAAGATGAAGAACATCGTCACCACCTGCTGCCCGTCGTTCAACCGCCTGGTGGAGCTGTATCATCCCTCTCTGGTGGATCAGCTCGCGCCGGTCGTCTCCCCGATGATCGCCCACGCCCGCCTGCTCAAGCAGCGCTTCCCGGGCTCGCGCGTCGTCTTCTGCGGCCCCTGCATCGCGAAGATCGACGAGGCCGACGACGTGCGCCACAACAACGAGGTCGACGCCGTGCTCACGTTTGAGGATCTGACCCGCATGCTCGCGGACGCCGGCGTCTCCATGGAAACGGCGGAGCCTGCCTCCTTCCTCAACGGCAGCGCGAAGATTCTGCGCATGTATCCCGTCAACGAGGGCATCCTCGCCTCTCTGCGCCAGCTCGGCGACACGGGCGGCTGGCGGTTCCTGAGCGTCTCCGGCACCACGGAGAGCAAGGACCTGTGCAAGGCCCTGGAGGAGGGCTGGCTCGAGCACTGCGTGATTGAGGTCAACGCCTGCCGCGACGGCTGCGTCAACGGCCCGGCCAGCGGCATCCGCGAGCACGAGCGCTTCTCGAGCAGCATCCGCGTGCGCAACTACGCGCTCGAGGACTGCGACGAGTATCCCACCCTGCGGGACAGCATCCCCATGGGCAAGAAATTCTTCGACCGCTCGCCGAAGGAGGAGATCCCGGACGAGGACACCATCCGCGCGATTCTCGCGAAGATCGGCAAGAACGGCCCCGAGGACGAGCTCAACTGCGGCTCCTGCGGCTATCCCACCTGCCGCGCGAAGGCGATCGCCGTCTTCCAGGGCAAGGCGGAGCTCGAGATGTGCGTGCCGTTCATGAAGGAGCGCGCCGAGTCGTTCGCCAACTATCTGCTCTCTGAGACGCCGAACATCACCGTGATGGTCGACGAGGAGCTCAACATCGTGGAGTTCAACCGCGCCGCGGAGAACCTCTTCCATATCACCCGCAACGAGGCGCTGCAGAAGTGCATCTATGAGCTCATGGATCCGAGCGACTTCGAGTTCGTCTTCACCAGCGGCCAGTCGATCGCCGACAAGAAGGTGACGATGAAGGAGTACGGCGTCACCACGCTGCAGAACCTGATCTATGTGGAGAAGGACCGGATCGTCATCGGCATCTTCAAGGATATCACGCAGGAGGAGAAAAACCTCGAGAACCAGTATAAGCTCAGGGCCGAGACGATGGAGATGGCGCAGAAGGTCATCGACAAGCAGATGATTGCGGCCCAGCAGATCGCCAGCCTCCTGGGCGAGACGACGGCGGAGACGAAGGTCTCGCTGACGAAGCTCAAGAACATGATCGTCTTCGATTCGGATGAAGCGTAATCCGGCGGCAGACACGACCGAACGACTTCATCTTAGGGAGGGAAGCGAATCATGAAAATCCATATTGACGCCGCGTATAAGAGCATCAACAAGAACAGCGAGGAGCTCTGCGGCGATAAGGTGCAGATTCTGCGCACCGAGAATTCCACCATCGCCGTCCTCGCAGACGGCCTCGGCAGCGGCGTGAAGGCCAACATCCTCTCCACGCTCACCAGCACCATCATCGCCACCATGCTGCAGGGCGGGGCGAGCGTCGCCGAGGCGGTGGAGACCATCGCCGCCACGCTGCCGGTGTGCAGCGTGAGAAAGCTGGCGTACTCCACCTTCAGCATCGCCCAGATCTTCGACGACGGGCGCGTCGATCTCGTGGAGTTCGACAACCCGCCGTGCATCTTCATCCGCAACGGCGAGGTGATGGACCTGGGCGAAAGCTCCGAGCTCAGGGAGTGCGGGGGCAAAAACGTGACGGAGAGCCACTTCACGATGATGTCCGGCGATATCCTCGCGCTCGTGAGCGACGGCGTCGTCTATGCCGGCGTCGGCCAGGCGCTCAACTTCGGCTGGAACTGGGACAACGTCTCCTCGTGGCTGGCGAAGACGGCGAAGAAGGAAAACTCCGCCCCGCGCCTTGCCGTCTCGCTGATCGAGGCGGTGAACGACCTCTATATGGGCAAGCCGGGAGACGACTCCACCTGCCTCGTGCTCAAGGCGCAGCCGCGCTGCGCCGTCAACATGCTGGCCGGCCCGCCGGTGGACAAGGCGGACGACAAGCGCATGGTGCACGACTTCATGGTCTCCCCGGGCAAGAAGCTGATCTGCGGCGGCACGAGCGCCAACATCGTCGCCCGCGAGCTCAACCGCAAGATCGAGACCACGCTCAACTATGCCGATCCGACTCTCCCGCCGACGGGCAAGATCCAGGGCATCGACCTGGTGACGGAGGGCGTGCTCACCCTCTCCCGCACGGTGGAGATTCTCCGCGACTATGTCAATCACAAGACGGATTCGTATTACTTCCACCGTCTCGACGAGGACAACGGCGCGGCGAAAATCGCCAAGCTCATCCTCGAAAACTGCACGAGCCTGAAGATTTTTGCCGGCCGCGCCATCAACCCGGCCCACCAGAACCCGGGCCTGCCGGCCGACCTGAGCATCAAGATGCAGCTGCTCGACCAGCTCTCCGCCCTCGTGGAGGAGCTCGGCAAGCCGGTGGAGAAGAAGTATTACTGACCCCGATATGAAAAGTCCCGCAGAGGACGGAAAGGCGTGAGTTCATGCAATACGATAACGACGCGAAGCTCATGAAATACAAGGTTCTGCAGAGCGTAGCCCGCTACTCCTTCAACGGCACGCTCGAGGAGCATCTCAACGACATTCCCTACGACATCATCCCCGGCCCGCTGCCCACCTACCGCTGCTGCATCTACCGCGAGCGCGAGATCATCCGCGAGCGCATCTCCAGCGCCCGCGGCGAGCTGCTCCCCGGCCAGCCGGAGCGCGGCATCGTGGGCGTGCTGCCCGCCGCCTGCGAGGGCTGTCCCATCAGCCGCTTCACGGTGACGGACAACTGCCAGCGCTGCCTGGCGAAGAAGTGCCAGGCGGCCTGCCCGTTCGGCGCCATCTCCATCACCGGCAAGGGCGCATACATCGATCCCACCAAGTGCAAGGAGTGCGGCCGCTGCGCCGCCGCCTGCCCCTACAACGCCATCTCCGACACCATGCGCCCCTGCATGCGCGCCTGCCCCGTGGGCGCTATCAGCAAGGACGATTACAACCGCGCGAAGATCGACTACGGCAAGTGCATCAGCTGCGCGGCCTGCGTGGTGGGCTGCCCGTTCGGCGCCATCACAGACCGCTCGAGCATCGTGGCGGTGATTGAGGCCCTGCGCAAAAAGGAGAACATCGTCGCCACCTTCGCCCCCGCCATCGAGGGCCAGTTCGGCGAGGCGAACGTCGGCATGCTCAAGGCCGCCATCAGGAAGCTCGGCTTCACAGACGTGGTGGAGGTCTCCCTGGGCGCGGACGCCACCGCCTGGCACGAGGCGCAGGAGCTCAAGGAGGCCGTGCAGAACAAGCTGAAGATGACGACCTCCTGCTGCCCGGCCTTCGTCGAGATGATCGAGAAGCATTTCCCGAAGCTGATTCCGAACATCTCCCACACCGGCTCGCCGATGACGCTCATCGCCCGCTATATCCGCGAGGCGGATCCGGGCGCCAAGGTCGTCTTCATCGGGCCCTGCGTGGCGAAGAAGCTCGAGATCCAGCGCGTGGAGGACAGCGCCGACTTCGTGCTCACCTTTGAGGAGCTCGCCGCCATGTTCGACGCCATGGGCATCAACCCCAACGAGCCCGCCGAGAACGAGCAGGACGGCAGCAAGCTGGCCAAGGGCTTCGCTCAGAGCGGCGGCGTGGCCGCCTCCGTGGCCGAGGTGCTCGACGAGGAGGGCTTCGATCTGCCGTTCAGCTGCGTCAAGTGCAACGGCGCGAAGGAGTGCAAGAAGTTCCTCATGATTATGAACGCGGGCAAGATGCAGGAGGACATCCTCGAGGGCATGGCCTGCGAGGGCGGCTGCGTGGCCGGCCCCGGCGGCATCGAGACGCTGCAGAAGCTGCTGCGCGCCCGCGCCAAGCTCGTGGCCGCGGCGGATGACCGCACCATCACCGAGAACGTGCAGTTCCGCCACGACTTCTCGAAGATCGACATGACGGCGCACCGCCGTCCGTGACGGCCGGAAACGCTCCGGCCCCGGATTTGCCGCATCGGGCCTTCCCCCGGCCGCAGGGCCGCGGGGAGGGCCCTTTTTTGCCCGCCCCTCTTGACAAGCGGGGGAGAAGCGTGATACATTCTGTTTAGAAAAATTTCTAAATACCTTCGCCTGCGGGCGAAGGCCGCCGGAAGGAGGAGCTTGCATGCAGGCAGTCTTGGCTCAGGAGCTTTCCAAGGAATTCAGCGGGGTCCGCGCGCTCGATTCGCTCACGCTCTCCCTGCCCGAGGGCAGCGTGTTCGGCTTTCTGGGCCCCAACGGGGCGGGGAAGACGACCACCGTGAAGCTGCTGACGGGCCTGCTCGCGCCCACGGGCGGCCGCTGCGCCGTGCTGGGGCTGGACCCGCGGGAGCAGGCGGAGCGGGTGCACGCCCTGTGCGGCGTGATGACGGAGAGCGCGCGCCTGTATCCGCAGCTTTCCGGGCTGGAAAATCTCGAGTTCTTCGGCGAGCTGTGCGGGATGACGCGCGCCGCGGCCCGCGCGAGGGGCGGGGAGCTGCTGCGCAGGCTCGGCCTCGGCGAGGCCGGGAAGCGCGCGGCGGGGGAATACTCCACCGGCATGGCGCAGCGGCTCTCGCTGGCCCGCGCGCTGCTGGCGCGGCCGCGGGTGCTCTTCCTCGACGAGCCGACCAGCGGGCTCGACCCGGAATCGGCCCAGGCGGTCAACGCCCTCATCGGCGAGCAGGCGGGGCAGGAGGGCGTCACCGTCTTCCTGTGCACCCACCAGCTGCGCTATGCCGAGGATCTCTGCGGCTGCTACGGCATCCTCGACCACGGCGCGCTGCTGGCGCAGGGAGACCTTGCCGGGCTGGCGAAGGCGGCGGGGCGCGGCAGCTTCGCCGCCTTCCGGCTGGCGCAGGGGGAGACCCTGCCCGGCTGCGAGGGCGCGGGCGGCTGGTGGCGCAGGCCGCTCGCCTGCCCGGAGGAGATGCCCGCCCTGGTGCGCGGGGCCGTCGCCGCCGGCTGCTCCGTCTACGAGGCGCGCATCGAGACGCCGACGCTCGAGGACGTCTATTTCAGCTTTATCGGCCGCGAGGAAGGAGGCGCTTTGCTGTGAAGAGGATGCTTCTGACGCTCCCGGAACGGGCGATTGTGCGCAAGGACCTGCGCGGCGTCTGGCACACGAAAATGGTGCGCGTGACGGTGATCCTCGTGCCGCTTCTGCTGTGCTTCGCGCTGCCGGCCTTCTATCTGGCGATAGCCTGGCTGGCCCCGGAGGACCAGCTTGCCACCGGAGACTTTGTCCCCTTCCTGCCGAACGGGGGAGAGGGGATGACGGCGCGGCAGATGATGGTGACGCTGATCTCCCAGGTTCTCGGCCCGATGTTCTTTCTGATGATTCCGCTGATGGTCTCCACGGCCTCGGCGGCGTGCAGCTTTGTCGGAGAGCGCGAGCACAGCACGATGGAGACGCTCCTGCTCGCGCCCGTGCCGCTGCGCCGTATCTTCCGCGCGAAGGTGGCGGCCTGCGTCCTGCTCGCCCTGGCGGCGGAGCTTGTCTCCCTGCTGGCCTTCTCCCTGGTGATGGCGGCGGGCAGCCTTCTGTTCTCTTCGCCGTTCTATTTCAATCCGGCCTGGGCCGTGCTCGTTTTCCTGCTCGCGCCCGCCGTCACCCTCTTCGGCGTCACCTTCATGGTGCTCGTCTCCGGGCGCAGCAGGAGCTCGATGGAGGCCATGCAGACCTCCGGCTATCTGGTGCTGCCGGTCATCCTCCTCTTCGCGGGCCAGTTCTCCGGCCTCTTCACCCTCGGCCCGCTGCTTCTGCTGCTCGTCTTTGCCGCCGTCGCCGCGGCGGACGCCGTCCTTCTCTCCGCCGCCTCGCGCGCGTTCACCCCGGAAAAGCTGCTCAAAGGGTGAGGGGCGCGGCCGTTTTCTCCCTTCGGGGGAGGAGGCGCGGCGTGAAAAATATTTGCGATTTGGGGCAATCTGTATTATAATAGGCAGAAGAGCCCCGGCAGCAGAGGGGCTCCGGCCGGCCTGCCGGTCCACTTTCGGGCGCGGCCGCTTTCCGGGATACCGCGCCCGCTTTCCCCGGAGGTGAAAGCAATGCGGTATACGTACCAGACGAAGGGAACCTGCTCCCGCGCGATTGTGGTGGAGCTCGACGGCGACGTCGTTCGCTCCGTGCAGTTCATCGGCGGCTGCAACGGCAACACGAAGGGGATCGCCTCTCTCGTGGCCGGGATGAAGGCCGGCGAGGTCATCCGCCGCTGCGAGGGCATTACCTGCGGGCCCCGCCCGACCTCCTGCCCCGATCAGCTCTCCCGCGCCCTGCGCGAGGCGCTGGCGGCGCAGTGATTTCCCCGCGCAGGGGAGGACGGAGGCCTGGCCCCGTCCGGCCGCGCACGGCGGCCCTTTCCCCGCTTCGCTGAGCGCAACCAGACCCGCACAACAAAACAAGGACTGCTGCAAAACGATCGTTCCGCAGCAGTCCTTTGTTTCATCCGGCGTTCAGAGGCCGCGCACGGCGGGCCTGCCGCCGTGCGCGGGGGACGCGCTTATGCAGAGTGGTTCAGCAGCCGCAGCTGTTGTTGCAGCCGCAGTCGCAGCCGCAGCCGTTGCTGTTGCCGCAGCCGCAGCTGTTATTGCCGCAGCAGCAGCCGCCGTTGTTGCCGCAGCCGCAGCAGATGAGGATGAGAATGAGGATGATGATCCAGGAATTGCCGCCGCAGCCGCCTAAAAAGTTGTTGTACATAAGTGTTGACCTCCTTGAATGATTGGTATGGTATATAGTATTTCGAAGGAGGAAATTGTGTGACTTCATTTTTCCGGCGATTGCTTTTCGCGCTTCGCCGCCCGGCCGCGCGGGGCGCATGAGGGAGCGGCGGCCCCCATAGAAATAGAGAAGGCCTTTCCCCGGCGGGGGAGAGCGCCGAAGGAGGGATTCATCGCGATGAAGTGTCAGGCCTGCGGGAAGCATCCCGCTGTCACCCATGTCAAGACCATCACCAACGGAGAGCTCGCGGAGTTCTCCCTCTGCGCCGAGTGCGCGCGCCGCCTCGGCTACGGCAACCTCTTCGCGGAGCTCGGGCGCGGGCTCGGCATTCTCGGCCTGCAGCCGGAGGCTGAGGAGCGCTGCCGCTGCGGGACGGTGTGGGAGGATATCGTGCGCACCGGCCGCGTCGGCTGCCCGGAGTGCTACCGCACCTTCTACGACCGGCTCCTGCCGGTGGTGCAGCGCATCCACGGCAGCGTGCGCCACCGGGGCAAGGTGCCGGGCGGGAACCTGCCGCGCCCGGCGGCTCCCGCCGAGAAGGGCATGCTGCTCGTCAAGCGGCAGCAGCTGCGCGAGGCCATCGACGCCGAAAAGTTTGAGGACGCGGCCGTCCTGCGCGACGAGATCCGCGCATTGGAGGGCAAAACGGAATGAGCGAGCAGAAAAAATGGTATGAACACGCCGGAGACGACTCCGACGTCATCGTCAGCACCCGGGTGCGCGTGGCCCGCAACCTGGCGGGCCAGCCCTTTGTCTGGCGGCTGCGCGTGCCGGAGCGCAGGGAGCTGCTGCGCTCGATTCTCGCCGCCGTGCAGGATGAACGGCTCGCCATCTCGGGCCAGCTCTCCTGCACGCTGATGGAGGAGCTCTCGAAGACGCAGGCCGTCTCTCTGGCGGAGCGCGGCCTCGTCTCCCCGGAGTTCATCGCCCGCCGCGAGGGCAAGGCGCTGCTGTGCAGCGAGGACGAGAGCCTCTCTGTCGCCGTGAACGGCGGCGACCACCTGCTGCTTGCGGCCATGCGGCCCGGCCTCGACCTCGACGGGGCGAACGCCGCCGCCGACCGGATCGAGAGCATGCTCAGCCGCGCCCTCGATTTCGCCTTCGACCGCGAGTTCGGCTACCTCACCGCCGATCCGGCCAACCTGGGCACCGGCATGCACGCCGAGCTGACGCTGCACCTGCCGGGCCTGGCGCGCGCCGGGTCGCTCTCCCGCGTGGCGGCCGGCTTCTCGCAGCTCGGCCTGAGCCTGCGCGAGGGCGTGGGCGCAGAGGCGGGCGCCGAGCTGTACCGCCTCTCCAACCGCGTGACGCTCGGCATCTCCGAGCAGGAGGCCGTGTTCAATTTGAAGAGCATGGCCTACCAGGTGGTGACGCAGGAGCGCGCGGCGCGCAAGGCGCTCTGCCAGTCGCTCGAGAGCCAGGACAGGATCTTCCGCTCGCTGGGCGTGGTGCAGAACGCGCGCCTGCTGCCGCTCGGCGAGTTCATGGAGTGCTTCACGAACGTGCGCCTCGGCGTGGCGGAGAAGCTGATCCGCCGCGGCCCCGCGATGGAATCGATGGCTGCCGTCATGACGGCGGCCCAGCCCGCCACACTGACGCTGCGCGCCGGCCAGGCGATGACGGCCGCCGAGCGCGACGCCGCCCGCGCCGCCCTGGTGCGGAGCGCCTGGGGCGCTGACGAAAAGGAGTGATTCGATGCCCTTTCAGACACAGAAGACGGCGCAGGAGAACCGCGCGCTCGATCTGGCCGCCGCCCTCTTCTCCGCCCTGGGGGCGGAGGTGCCGCACCGCGCGGAGCTCGAGGAGGAGGCCGCGGCCCTTCTGGCCGGGCAGGGAGGGCGCAGCGATGCGCTCAGAAAAATCCTCAGCCTCTGCGATGGCTCAGACAGCCCGCAGGCCCTCTATCTCTGCGCGAAGGCGTGCGCGTGGCTCGGCAGCGGCTACCGCGGGAAAACGGTGGAGTACGCCTCGCGCTACCTGGAGGGGCCCGCGTGGCAGGCGCTGCCCAGCGGCCTCACGGAGCAGAACGGCATCCGCTTCGAGAAGAGCGCTGCCGTGCACGCCGACCTGCTGCGCGATATCGCCCAGGCGGAGCTGATCCTCGGGGACGTGCGCAACGCCCATTCCCATTCTATGGCCGCCTGCCGCCTGGAGCCCCACAACGCGATGAACTTTGTGAAGGCAGCGGAGGCGGTGGAAAAGCGCTCCGGCCGCGGGGAGGCTCTGCGCTTCCTGCGGGAGCAGCGCAAAAGCCCCTGGTTCACGCCCGTCAAATACCGCGACGCCGCCGGCCGCATCGCCGCCAACGATCTCTTCCGCGAGCAGCTCAACGCGGCGATCCGCAAGCTGGAGCTGAAAACGGACGCCTCGCAGGAGGATGCGTTTCACCTTTGACCTGCCGAGCGCAAGGCCGCCTTCCCAGTGGGAGGGCGGCCTTTTGCTGCCGCGATTGGGGAGCAACCAGAAAAAACGGAGCTCTGTGCAACCGCAGGGCGTTTTTTGTTGTCTGAGGCAACACCACCTGGAATGATGCGGTGTTGCCTTAATTTTACCCGATCCGCCTTCTTTGCGCAAGGGCGCGCGAAGGAAAAGGGCCGCGGCGGCGCACCGTCACAGCCCTTTTCTCAGCACAGTTTTGCAAAAAGCCTTCCGCGGCCCGGCGGCGGAGCAAGACTTGGGAAGCGGCGTCCCGCCCGGCGGCGCGCTATTCGCAGACGGCCCCGCGGCGGCGCTGCGGGAGGGAAAAATCCGTGACAATCAGCTTGCCGCACTCGGGCGGGGAGTAGACGAAGCGGTCCATGTGGTCGCCGCGGAAGAAGTAGCGCGGGGTGGACGGCTGGGGGGAGAAGGGGAAGGTGTCGATGATGATGAGCTTCACCTTCATGCGGGCGGGGAGAATGCTCTTGATGTACACGCTGGCCTGCAGGCCGGCCGCCGCGCCCTCGTGGCTTTCCGCCAGACCGGCCAGGTTGGGGCTCAGCTCCACGAAGACGCCGTAGGGCTCGACGCTGCGAATCACGCCGGCCACCGTCTCGCCCGCGTGGAACTGGGCCGCGTTTTCCGCCCAGGTGCCGAGCAGCTCCTTGTGGGTGAGGGTGATGCGCGTGCCCTCCACGGCCCGCACGGCGGCGCGGATATCCATGCCGGGGGCCAGGCGCTCGCGCGGGTGGTCGATGCGGGAGACGGAGATGGCGTCGATGGGCAGGAGCGCCACCACGCCGCAGCCGATGTCCGCGAACGCGCCGAACGATTCGAGGTGGGTGACGCGCGCGGGAATCACGTCGCCGGGGCGCAGGCGGCACAGGCGGGCTTTGCGGCACTCCTCCTGCGCGGCCCGGCGGGAGAGGAGAGCCGTCGTCGCGCCGGCCTCATCCTTGAAAAAGCCCTGAATGAGAAAGCAGACGGGGCGGTTGACGCGGGAGATGATGGCGATATCGCGCACCGTTCCCTCGCGGATGCCGATGGCTCCCTCCTCTCGCGGAATCAATCCCTTCATGCAGCCGAGGTCCACAATGAGATTGTGCCCGCTGTCGCACAGCAGGGCGCGGGCCTCGAGAATGCGGCCTTCGCCCCAGGCCGCCTGCAAAGCGGAGGAGCTCTGCAGCGCCGCGCGGTTTTCCGGTGTGTCGATCTTCCAGCCCTCCGGGTAGTAGGAATTCATTTGACAGCCCTCCTTTTTTCTTCCGTTCATCTATATGCGCGCCGCAGAGGGGGCATGACGGAAAAGAAAGGGCTGTTTTTTGCTTGCATCGGGCGGCAATGTGTACTACAATAAAGAGGTCCCGCGGGAAACCAGCCGGGGGATGAATTCATTCGGAAGGATGCTGCAACATGAAATATTGGAAAAAGCTTCTCTCCGCCGTGCTGGCCGGCGTGCTGCTGGCGGGGATGACAGCGCTGTCCGGCTGCCAGGAGGGCGGCTCCGGCAAGGCGGGCTATCAGCTCGATCCGCCGGAGGCGGGGGAGGAGATCGCGGTGCTGACGACGAACCTCGGCACCATCAAGATCCGCCTGTTCCCGGAGGAGGCCCCCAAGGCGGTGGAGAACTTCACCACCCACATCGAGGAGGGCTACTACGACGGCCTCACCTTTCACCGGGTGATAGACGGCTTCATGATCCAGGGCGGCGACCCGCTGGGGAACGGCACAGGCGGCGAGAGCATCTGGGGCGAGGCGTTTGAGGACGAGTTCAGCGAGGACCTGCTCAACCTGCGCGGGGCGCTGGCGATGGCGAACAGCGGCCCGAACACGAACGGCAGCCAGTTCTTCATCAACCAGGGAGACGCCTCCGACTTCTCCGGGTGGGAATACT
>CALWRP010000113.1 GCA_944383955.1 uncultured Clostridia bacterium | reverse complement strand
ACGATTTCTTTGACGACGCTTTTCTGGCCCCTGTGTTCCACACGCGCAATCCGCTCTACGGCAAGCACGCGGCCCACGTCATGAAGACCGACATCCGCGAGAAGGACGGCTCCTATGAGCTTGACGTGGATCTGCCCGGCTTCAGGAAGGACGAGGTGCAGCTGAACCTGGAGAACGGCTATCTGACGATCTCCGCCTCCAAGGGCGTGGACAAGGACGAGAAGGACAGCGAGGGCCGCTACCTGCGCCGCGAGCGCTACTCCGGCCAGTGCAGCCGCAGCTTGTATGGCGGCGACGCCCTGAAGCCGTCCGACCTCTCCGCCACCTTCGGGGACGGCATCCTGCGCATCTCGATGCCCAAGTCCGCCCCGCAGCAGCTCCCCGCCAAAACCACCGTCGAAATCAAGTAAAGAAACACGCAGCAAGCCGGGGCTTCCCCGGCAAAGCGCAGAAGGCGCTCCCGCTTCCACGGCGGGGGCGCCTTCTTTTTTCGCCCAAAACAGCAAGAGCCCCCGCCGGAGCGGGAGCTCTGAGCCTGCAGAAAACTTCGGCCGCCCGCCGCACAGACAGAAGCGGGCGCGCTGTCCACCGTTTTTTCATTTTGCGGGGAATTTGCGGCAAAGGGGAGAATGCCGGCTTTTTCTCACGCGCCCTTATACTGTGCGCGCATAGAAAAGGTTTCCAGCGCGGCGGCCTTAAACATCCGGTACAGCCGGGCAACCGGCGTGTTGGCTGTCAGATCGGCCCGGTCGACGGTGGTTTCAAAATAGTGCAGGGTTTGCGCCATACACGCGTCATACTCAATCAGAGTGGTAAAATTTACATTCTCCACCGCAGCGTAACGCTCCACCTGAGCCTTTTCCGCAATCCACGGGTTCGGTTCGGAGGCGTCCCCTTCCCATTTTCCTGCCAGGTTATCCAGCTTGGTGGGAATGGTCTTGAAATAAGTGGTCTTGGCCTTGTCCACCAGGCCCATGTACTTCAGGCGATCCTGCAGGTCGCTCTTCAAAAAACCATATTTTGACAGATCTGTACTTTCCAGCGTTTTGTGAATTTGCTGCAGGACTTCTTCCCGATGCTTCGAGATGGCCCGGATTTGTTCGTCGCTCATATCCTTCGGAATGCCGAGCGTGAGCATGGAGTTCTGGTAGACGGACGCATTGGCGGCGTGCGTGAGCTCATGGATCATGGACCCAATCGTGTTTTTTTCGTTGCCGCTCATATAGTCGTCGGAGCCTATATTGCCCGCACCGCTTACGATTTGGCGAACGCCCTCCTGTGAATAGCGCAGCTCCGTGTTGTTGCCTATGGGGCCTATCATGAGCTGATCGCTGCCGGGCTGCACGGGTTCCAGCTTCTCGCCCCTGTCGAGTCTCTCCATCTGTTCCTGCGTGGGAGCGGCAAAGCTGCTGTCCGTCAAAATCCGCGTGATGAGCGTACTTTGTACGCGGCTGGTGTTGTGCGCGAATCCGGTGCGGCGAACGGAATCTTTAAAGAAGGAGCGGATCCTCCCGGCGCTTTTCTTCATCCTTTCGATTTCGTTCGCGGCTTGATCCGGATTGGAGATGAGCATCTGCGTGTTGGCAACCAGGTTCACCGCGCAGGCATCTGCGGCGCGATCCGCCTGCTCCTCCGCAAGGGCTTTCAGACTGTCGTTGGCGAGGAGATCGCACATGAGGTTTTCCACGCGCGTGACGCGTCCGGCATGCTGGCTGTTCTTCACGCTGTTTTCCATGAGATAGGCCGAGCATTTTTGCATCAGAGCGTTCCGCCGCTCCAGCACCAGGGCGGGAGCATCCTGCAGATGGGTGTTATACTCTTCCGCGAGCCGGGCGATCTCGACATACTGCGCGTCCTTTTGATACGTTTTCGATTTCCAGAATCCCGTTTTCTCCTTTGTCAGGGGAGGAAATGTCTGGACGGGCTGCGAAAGAGCGGCTTCACTGGTCCGCTGCCGGTCAAGGACGGACATTCTCACCGCGGCCGTGTGTACGGCTGCCACGGGGAGCGTCTGCGGGCCGGCGTCCTGCAGCTGCGGAGCGGTCTGCTGCCGCAACTCCTCTGTGCGGGAGGCCTGCAGCGTTTCGGTTTCCTGACGCGTCCGCTGAAGCTGGCTGTTGGAATCACACATCAGATTTCCTCCTCAAAAACATATTCCATGGCAATCACGGGCTTTTTGTCTGCCCGCGGAAGCAGTCTGTCCGCCAGCCGGCAGGCGGCGTCCGTGCCGGCCCAGACACGGAATGCCGTCTGGCCATCATGGGTGCTGCGCAGCTTCTGCAGAGAGGGGATCAGCATGACCGGCAGCATCTGCGGCTGGCTTGCATAGAGATAGCTCAGCTCGACGGCGTCGCCGTCCTCCCGCAGCAGGCAGATCCCGTCTATCCGCTCCCCCACGGCAAATGCGCAGCTGCAGGGAAGATAATCCGCTTTCTGCATCGGCAGCACGGTGGGATGGACGGAAAAGCCATCCAGCCGGGAGGAAAACGCGAGAAGCCGGTAGGAGGGAATGTCCTCCAGCGTCTTGACGGAATTCGAGGCGGGAACCCCATTCCCGGAAAGCAGAGCGATTTCGTTCAGGGAGGTTTCGTAGAGTACTGCCGGCGCCTCAGCAAAGTCAAACCCATGGTTCAGAAAAACGGAGCAAAGGGGGCCGCGGTATGGTTGGTGTTCAAAGCAGACGGTTATTCTTTCGGTGTTTCCGCCCTGCACGGCGCGCTGGAGTCTGCCCACAAGGCCGCTCGCAATATGCCGCCCCTGCCAGGAGGGGGAGACGCCGATCCATTCCACGGAGAGCACGCCCTCCCGGTAACGCGCGGCAATCGCACCCACGGCGACGCCGTCCTCAATGGCGCCCAGCGCCAGCCACTGCGGGAAGGCAAGCTGTTTTACAATTTTTGCGGGGAGAAAAGGGGAGAAACAGGAGAGGTTTTCTGTAGTAACCAGGACAACTTTCATGGAATAAAATCACGTCCGTTTGCAAATTTGGTTTCCCGCCGGGAAAAACATGTCACAGCAGGCGGATTTTGCCGCCCTCGTCGGAGATGGGCAGGAAGACGGGCTTCTCCTTCGGATTCTCGTTCGGGGCGTGCAGGACGAGGCGCAGCACGCCGTCGTAGCCGCGGAAGATCATGCCGTGGCCGCCGTCCTTGCCGAAAATCGGCTCCGCGGAGGGCGTCCAGCTACCGGTGATGTCGTTGTTGTCAGAGAAGGCCGCGCCCTGGGCGTAGCCCTCGTAGCCGCCGGTGGACCACAGCATGAGCAGCGTCCCGTCCGGGCAGCGGTGCATCCAGGGGCCGTCGGTCACGTAGCAGTCGCCGGTCTCCCCGCCGCCCTTCGACCACGCGGCGTCCGAGGCGTGGAAGAGCACCCGGGGCTCGCCCGCGGCCGCGGTGAGGTCCGCCGTCAGCGGCATCGCGCACATCTCGCCGTCCTTCACCTGCAGCCATTCATGGCAGAACACGAGCCAGGGCGTGCCGTCCTCCGCCACATACAGCGTGCCGTCCAGGCATTCCCAGTCCGCGGGGGTCACGGGGCCGTCGGAGATGGGCTCGAAGGGGCCCTCCGGCTTTTCCGCGCGCAGAATCTGCGTGCCGCGGCAGCGCTCCGGCGAGTGGAAGGAGGCGAAGAGGTAGAACGCGCCGTTGTAGCGCCGCACCTCCGGAGCCCAGTATTCGCGGTCTGCCCAGAAGCCGCCGTCGTTATGGAAGATCTCGATCGGCCCCTCCCACGTCTCCAGATCGGTTCCGACATACACGTCGAAGCCGTCCGCGAGGCCCCAGGCCGTCTTGCCGCGCGTGCCGTAGAGATAGTATTTTCCGTCCCATTGCAGGATGAAGGGGTCGCGGACATTGATTTCATTTGTTTTCATGCGCATTACCTCCCGTTTGCATCAGATAGGCCGCCGCACAATTTGCGCCTGACAGCTCAGGCGGTGCCGCCTTAGCTCTATTGTACCGGAAACCGCCGGAAAGATCCACCGCAAAATCGAAGCTGCCGGCCCTGTTTTTCCCGCCGGTCCGGGCGCTAGGGGAGGAAGGGGCGGGGAAAGGGGCCGCTTTTTTCGTTTTCGGAAAAAAGCGGCCCCGGCTGTGTGAAAAAAACGGCTCGTCCCCCGTTACAGCGAGAGGCGGGCAATCACCTCGTGCAGCTGGTCGGCGGAGGCCATGAGGGCGGCGTTCTCCTCCGGGCTGAGCGGGATCTCGAGCACCTTCTCCACGCCCGCGTGGCCGACAACCGTCGGCAGGCTGAGCGCGAGGTTCTCGAGGCCATACTCGCCGCGCGGCAGAACGGAGACGGGGAGAACGGCGTGCTCGTCGCGGACAATGCACTCCGAAATGCGGGCCACGGCCATGGCGATGCCGTAGTAGGTCGCGCCCTTGCGCTCGATGATCTCGTAGGCGCTGCCGCGCACGGCCTCATAGATGCGCTGCATGGAATTCTCGTGGTCGAAGTGGCCGCGCAGCTCGCAGAAGTGGTTGAGGTCAATGCCGGAGACGTTCGCCCCGCTCCAGACGGCCAGCTCGCTGTCTCCGTGCTCGCCGATGATGACGGCGTGAATGCTGCGCGGGTCCACGTCCAGGTGGCGGCCGAGCTCATATTTGAGGCGGGCGGTGTCGAGCACCGTGCCGGAGCCGATGACGCGCTCCGCCGGGAAGCCGGAGATGCGCTGCGCGGCGTAGGTGAGGACGTCCACAGGGTTCGAGACGATCATCAGCAGGCCCTCAAAGCCGGAGGCCGTGAGGCTCGGGAGGATGCTTTTGAGGATGGCGACGTTCTTGTCGATGAGGTCGAGGCGCGTCTCGCCCGGCTTCTGGTTCGCTCCCGCGGTGACAATCACGAGCGCGCAGTCGGCGGTATCGCGGTAGTCGCCCGCGTAGATGTCCATGGAGGCGGTGTAGGGCAGGCCGTGGCTGAGGTCCATGGCTTCGCCCTCGGCCTTTTTGTGGTTGGCGTCAATGAGGACGAGCTCGGAGAACAGGCTGCGCTGCATGAGGCTGAACGCAATGGACGCGCCGACAAAGCCGCAGCCGACAATGGCAGCCTTTCGCGGGTTGATCATGGGAATTCCTCCTTTTTTGATGATGCTTTGTATATTATTCGCTTGGAAATACAGATTGTATTGTTTTTTGGCAGGTGCGGCGTATCAAAGGCCGGTGGGTGGGAGGGTGGCGTGGCCGCAGCCGCGCTGCTCTTCCTCCACAATCCCGACCTTGCGGAGAAGAAATTGGCCGTTTGTGGTGGCGGCGACGCCCTCGCGGCGTTTGTAGTCGAATTCTATCTCGCCGTCGCGGTAGGTTTCGCAGAAGCAGCAGTTGTGCACGCGGGGGGTCTCCTCGGTGAGGCGGCAGATTTCGAGGTCGTGGGTGGTGATGAGGCCGGAGACGCCGAGCGACTCCAGGCGGCGCAGCACGGCCTGCGCGCCGACCAGACGGTCGACGGAGTTCGTGCCGCGGAAAATCTCGTCGATCAGGAAGAGGACGCTTCCGTCCTCACCGGCGGCGTCGAGGATGGATTTGATGCGCTTGAGCTCCGCGTAGAAGGTAGAGATGCGGCCCGAGAGATCGTCGGAAAGGCGCATGGAGGTCATCACCCGCATGGGGGAGAAGGAGAGCTCCTGCGCGCACACGAAGCCGCCCGCGCAAGCCAGCACCATATTCACGCCCACCGTGCGCAGGAAGGTGGTCTTGCCCGCCATATTCGAGCCGGAGACAATGTGGATGGAGCCGCCGAGCGTGAAATCGTTGCACACGCGCTCCCCGTTCGGCAGCAGGGGATGCCCCAGCGCGCGGGCGGTGAAGACGCCGGTTCCCTCCTCCGGCCGCGGCAGGCAGACGCCGGTGCAGGCGTGCGCCAGATTGGAGAGCGACAGCAGGCTCTCAAGCTCCCCCAGGGCGGCGAACCACCCGGCCGAGGACGCGCCCCAGCGCCGCTTCCAGCGGTCCAGCGAGGCGGCGTTCCACAGGTCCCACAGAAAAAGGCCGTTGAGGAGGAAGGAGAGAATGGAGCTGCTGCCGAGGCCGATGCGGCGGGAGATCCCCGCCAGGCGGCGCAGGGGCTCCAAAGCCTCGCGCAGCAGGGAGGAGAGGGCCTGCAGCTTTTCGCTCCCGAAGGCTTCGTTCGCGGCGGCCTCCACCGGGGCGGCGCAGGCGCTCACGCGGCGGTTGGCCTCCGCCATGGCGGCGAGAAAGGGCCGCACGGCGGGGGAGGTGACGCCCCAGATCGCCAGCTGCACGAGAAAGAGCGCGCAGAACACGGCTCCCGCCGCGCCGGAGACGGCCTCCGGCAGCAGGAGAAAGGCCAGGCCGGACGCGCACGTCAGCGCGCGCAGCACCCAGAAGAGGGCGCGCAGCCCCGCTCCCGGCAGGCGGCTTTTGCCGTCCGCCAGACGCCCGGCGGCCCGCGGCAGGCTTTCGTCCACGCCCACGCGGCTCACAAGCCACGCGAAGCGGCAGGAGAACTCCGGCTTGCCCGCCAGCTCCGCCACCGCCTCCTGGCACAGCGGCAGCTCTTCGGCGGAACAGCGCGGGTGCAGCAGGTCGGCCCCCAGGCGCGCGCGGCCAAAGGAGGAGCCGGTGCTGTTGAGCAGCTGGAACAGCGAGCGCCTGCCCACAATGTCGAGGTCGCGGGCGTACTCGTGCTCCGGCCCGGCGAGCTCCTCGCCCGTGTCGGCGAATTCGCCCCAGCGGTCCTCGAGGCGGTCGAGGTTTTTCTGCGCCATCTCGGCCATTCCGGCGTGAAAGCGCATGCGCGCGCCGCATTTCGTCTGCACAATGCTCGCGCCGAGAAAGACGGCGGCCTGCAGCGCCGTGAGAGCGGCTCCGGTTTCCGGCTGCTCCCGGAGCCAGATAAAATAGACGGTGAGAAAGACGGTGACGACCAGCGCGAGCTTCGAGAGGCCGAACACGAGCGAGAGGCGGTTCCACCGCTTCTCCTGCGCCCGGTGCCCGGCGATGAGCTCGCGCCAGACCGAGCCGTCCGTACTGCGGGACGTGTTGGGCATGGCGGGTTCCTCCGATTGCGATTGCGGTTATTTTTTTCAGTATAGCACAAAGCTATACGGGATTGGTGTATTTTTTGCGAATACTCCGTGAAGCCCGCTTCCGGACTGCCGTTCAGGCGGAACCCCCGCTCCGCGCGGAAGGCTCCGGCGAAGAGGCCCCACGGGCAACGGCCGCGGACGGCGGCCCGCAAAAAAAGCTCCCCTGCACGCCTGCAGGGGAGCCTTCCGGCCGGGAACCCGGCGATTGCTCAGTAATTAACCGCTCTGCGCTCGAAGTAGGCCTGCGGATGCTTGCAGGCGGGGCAGACGGCGGGGGCGGACTTGCCGATGTGGATATACCCGCAGTTGCGGCAGACCCACACGGTCTCCTCGCCGGCCTGGAAGACAATGTCCTCCTCGATGTTCTGCAGCAGCTTGCGGTAGCGCTCCTCGTGGGACTTCTCGATCCCGGCCACCAGGCGCATCGTCGCCGCGATGTCGGTGAAGCCCTCCTCCTCGGCCACGTCGGCGAACTCCTTATACATCTCGGTCCACTCGTAGTTCTCGCCCGCCGCCGCGTCCTTCAGGTTCTCCACGGTGGTGGGGATGCCGCCGTCGTGCAGGAGCTTGAACCACAGCTTGGCGTGCTCCTTCTCGTTGTTGGCCGTCTCCTCGAAGATGGCCGCGATCTGCTCATAGCCGTCCTTCTTCGCCTTGGACGCATAGTAGCTGTACTTGTTTCTGGCCTGGGACTCGCCCGCAAACGCCGCGAGCAGGTTGGCTTCCGTTCTGCT
>CALWRP010000112.1 GCA_944383955.1 uncultured Clostridia bacterium | reverse complement strand
ACAATCCTTCCTGTCCGGGCGTGAGCCGGCAAACTTCCATTATGCCTTTCCTCCCTTCTCTCCGTCGCCGTCAAAGGCGCTTCCGAGCAGCCCCTCGATCTCCTCGTTCGTGAGCTCAAAGCTCTGTACGCGGTCGTGGACAATATCGTCGAGATCCAGCAGGATATTCTCAGGGAGCGGATCGGTCACCTCACGAAACAGGCCGAACCGCAGAAATTTGTCCGCGAAGCCGGAAACCGACTTTTCGCCCGTTTCCCAGTCCGCCAGCACCCAGCTGCCGTCCTTCATGTGAAGAAGATAGCTCTCGCCGTTTTGGAACGCCACCGTAAAATCAAATGGCATATTTGCCGTCCCTCCTGTCACTCAAGTTCGCCTCTGTACTTTTTGGGAATCATCGCAATCATCGCCGGGCTGGGAAGCTTGCCCGCAACACTCAGCTTCAGGGGAGGCATCCCCGTTCTGCCGTATTGCTCCGGGTGGGCGTTGATCGCCTCCACCTTGTCAATCATCTGCTGCAGCGCCTGCCGCTGCTCGTCGATCCACCGTCTGGCGGCCTCCTGCCGGGTTTCCATCCTCACTTTGCCGTCCGGATCGGTAATCCGCTTGGAGATCACCTTGGAAGGCATGGAAAACACCACCTCTTCCATGTCGCGCGCCGTCACGTCGCCGTGAAACTGAAGCTCAAAGTACGCGGTTCCCGCTCTGCCCGCCAGCAGTTCCGCCTGCTGGATTCTTGCGAGCATCTCCTCCGGGTCAAGACAGCTGAACTTCTGTTTTTCCCCGCCGGAAAGCGAGCTGTACTCCTGCGCGATTTTCAGCAGCTCAAGCTTGGCAGTCGCGCCTGCCGCGGTCATTCCCGGCGCGCTCACCGGCGTCGGCTGTGAGGATTCGCGGGTGTCAAGGCTGTCGCCGAGCACACAGGTGGTGCGCCCGCGCATCCGCTCCTTGTTCAGCTTGACCGAAACGGAACCGTACTGCCTCGTGCCGGACTTTGTCATGTCCGTCAGATCGGAGCGGCTTCCCAGGTATCCGTAGTTCTCATATTCGGTGAGGTGAATCAGTCCCTGCTCCTGCCCGAACATCTCGCTCGAAAGGGCCTCGCGCACGGGCGCGTTGTTCATGCCGCCGCTCGTGCCCGTCTCCATCTGCGTTTTCATCTTGTCGTCGGCGATCTTCCCGAACACAGCGCCGGAACAGCGGAACCGGAACGCGCCTTTTTCCATCACCGCGCTCAGATATTCCTGCACCATCTGCTCCGCCTGCTCCTGCGTGATCTCCGGCTTTCTCTGCCAGCGCAGCTCATCATTCCTCTCCCCCACCACAAGAGCCAGCTGCGGCTGATACGCCAGAGCCATCTCCGGAACTCCGGGAAGCACAGACCTGACGCGGTCCTGAACCGTCCCCCGGTACCGTTCGAGCGCGCCGCCCTGCCTCGTCAGCTCCTCGTATGTGACCGGCTTGACGGCTCGGTGCAGAAGCTCCCGGCGGGCCTCGCCGTCGGACGGAGGCGGGTAGCCGCTGTCCGCCTGGAATCTTTTGTAATGCTCCACGCGCTCGGCAAAGCGCTGCTCGATCTGCTGTGTCGGCAGAACGCCCTTATATTTTTTCTCGTATTTTTTCTTTTCCTTCTCCATTCTGGCAGTCAGGCTGCTGCGCGCCTTGTTCACGCGCTCTGCGCGAAGCTTCAAATATTTCAGCGCGTTTCCGCTAAGCCGGGATTGCAGATGCTTTTCCGCAAAAACGCTCCGGACGGAAGCGTCGCGCACCGTCTCCGCCGTTTTTTCCAGAGCGAGCATGCCGTCCACGTCCTGCATCCGTTCCTCAGCGGGCACGCCGTAATCCCCGCTGGCGTTCAGCTGCATTTTCCGGAGCGTCTCCCGGTACGGGATCGGCACAATATTTTCCACGGCGTCGCGCATCATCATAGCGCCCATCCGCTCGTCCAGTTCCTTGTCGAGCCTCTCGTGCAGCTCCGTTTGTACCTGCCGGTTCACGTCATAGATCCGGCGGTTCATCTTCTTGCGTTCCTTCCCCTTGAGCTCGTCCCTTCTCGCGCGCAGGGTCTGAAGCTGCGCCTTCTGCTCCTCGCTGGCATACCGGGTGATTGTGTCGTCCTTCATTTCCCGCACGTCTCCGAACAGGATCTCCGCGTTTTCCTCCGCGAAATTCTGCAATTCCTGCGCGAGACCCTTTACCTGCCCTTCAGAGGCATACGTATCCCAGTACCGATCCTTCGCCAGCATCCTCTCCGTCTGCTCCAGGCTCTGCGCCTGCCGCTGATCCGTTCTGGTCCGCCCCTTGAGCTGCTCATACATGGCTTGCCTCGCCTCCCTTGCCTGCGCTCACCGCTTTCGCGGAGGTTATCTTAATCCTATCATGCCGCACAAGCGGTACGCAACAGAATCTCCAAAATTTTAGACAATTTTTAAACTCCGCGCAAAAGCGCGGCGCCGGACAGGCCGGCGCCGCGCTTCACACAGGCTACATTATATAATGGATATCAAAAACGGAATCCCGGGCAAAGCCCTCTTACTCGATCTCGCCGGCGGCCTTCGCGTCCTCGATCACCTTCTGGGCGACCATGGCGGGAGCCTCCTCATAGCGGACGAAGTCGAACTGGAAGCTGCCGCGGCCCTGGGTGACCTGGCGCATGTAGGTGGAGAAATCGGACATTTCAGCCATCGGCACCTCGGCGTCGATGGTCTGATAGCCGGCCTTGGCGGGGTTCATGCCGAGCACGCGGCCGCGGCGCTTGTTGACCTCGCCCATGATATCGCCCATGTTCGCGTCCGGAACGGTGGCGCTGAGCGTGCCGATGGGCTCGAGCAGGACGGGGGACGCCTGCGGCATGCCGGCCTTGTAGGCCAGAGAGGCGGCCGTCTTGAACGCCATTTCAGAGGAATCGACCGGATGATAGGAGCCGTCGTACAGCGTGGCGCGCAGGCCGACGACCGGATACCCGGCCAGGGGGCCCTTGAGGATGCACTCGCGCAGGCCCTTCTCAACGGCGGGGAAGAAGTTCTTCGGCACGGAGCCGCCGACCACGCGCTCGCCGAACTCGAGGCCCTCGCTGTCGCAGGGCTCGAACTCGATCCACACGTCGCCGAACTGGCCGTGGCCGCCCGTCTGCT
>CALWRP010000111.1 GCA_944383955.1 uncultured Clostridia bacterium | reverse complement strand
GTTCCCACGTACGACATGCAGCCGGAGATGAGCGCGTATGAGGTGACGGATAAGCTGGTCGAGGCGATCGGCTCGGATCTGTACGACGTGATCATCCTGAACTACGCGAACTGCGACATGGTCGGCCACACGGGCGTGTTTGACGCGGCGGTGCAGGCCGTGCAGGCGGTGGGTACGTGTGTCGGCCGCGTCGCGGAGGCCGTGGAGAAGAAGGGCGGCGTGATCCTCATCACGGCGGACCACGGCAACGCGGACAAGATGGTTGACGACGACGGATCCCCGTTCACGGCGCACACGACGAACCCGGTGCCGTTCTGCATGGTCGGCTGCGAGGGCAAGCTGAGAGACGGCGGCCGTCTGGCGGACATTGCCCCCACGATGCTGCAGATCCTCGGCCTCGAGCAGCCCGCCGAGATGGACGGCAAGTCGCTGATTGAGTAAAGCCCGGCGCGATCGCAGAAAGCTTTGCGTTTCGGGTCAAAAGAGAAATCTCCCGGCGCCCGTTGGATGACTTCCTTCGGGAAACCGGGAGAGCTGGAAAAGGAATATCGATTTCTACAGGAACGGCATGGCTTCGGCCATGCCGTTCCTTTCTGCCGGGGGATCATTTTGCTTCCGCCTAGTTGAAGCTTCCGTCCCATGTTGGCATATTGGAAAGATAGGTGCCTTCCACCGCGGGAACATAATATGCTCCGTAGTCTTTTAATCCGTTTTCGTGCTCAGCCTCGGGCAGCTCAACATAGAAACGATAGTACGGCATATAGTACTCCTCATACCCGCCTGTCCGGTAGATGAGTTCGACTTTTTTGATAAACTCCGCGCCGGGAAATTCATACGGGACAGTCGAAATATAATTGCCGTTTATCAGCAGCTCCTTTGCCTGCCCCGAACGAATAATGGGATAATCTCCGATTTTCTGCGACAAATCGGGCTGATATATCCTTGCCAGAAACAGCTCTCCATTGTCGTCACAATAGAATGCCGCCCGGTTGAAATTGTAGTTTATGATTTGCTCGATATCACTGCCGGCGGCATCAAAAAACTCAATGGAATAGCTTTGCTGGCCGTAGATATTGTAATCCCCGCCATGAATGTTTACTTGCGGATTGCTCATGTCAATCAGCCCGCCATACTCGTTTTTCAAATAATCTGCCACGGCAGCCGTATCCTCGTAGGGCGCGTAATGCGTAAAATGATACTCTTCGGGGAGAGAGACTGCGGGATCAAAATGGATCGTCGCCGTCATGGAGGAGTCTGCTTCCATTTTTATTCCCCCGGCTTCTATGATCAGTGCCGTCGGATCAAAATATCCATCAGGAACAGTTAAGCCCGCCTCTTCATACTTCGCTATGATTTGCTGTTTTTCTTCCTCGTCTGGCGCGTTGTCGGTGATTGTCAGGCTGTTTGGATCAAGCTCCAGTCTCCCGGCAACATCCAGGATGAACTCCCGCATTTTATCAAAATCCGCCCCTGACGCAAGGTGGTTTTCATCATAGTGCGAGAGGTTTTGAAAAACAGGGAGTGCGGATATCCCGGTTTCTTCATTCCAGGGATTTGCATTTACAAGCTCTGAGATGTCATAGGCCATATACCCCTCATATCCCATTCCATCCGATGCGTTTTCAGAAATCGACAGCATCGGCAGGTCAGAGGGCAATTCCGGTTCATTGTGGAAGAAGAGCATCGCTGCTGCAAAAATGATTCCTGCAAAACAAGCGGCTGCTGCTGCCCATTTTATCCGGGAAAGCTTCCTTTTGTTCGCTGCGGTCTCTGCTGCTTCAACATAGGCAGGATCAATCAGCTCCATTTTTTCTAAGAAATCATTTCCTCTCATATGGAGTACCCCTCCTTCTCAAGATATTCCCGAAGCTCATTGCGGCAGCGAAAGAGCGTCGTCTTAATTTTGCTCTGCGAGAATGCAAAGCGTTCAGAGATGGAGCGTATGGAATCCAGATACCAATACCGGCGAACAAAAATATTCCTTTTTTCCTCGTTCAGCCGGCCAAGGAATTCGTTGATCGCGCCGGCAAAGACTTTGTCGTCTATGCGGCATGGAACATCGTCGGGCGCAGGAATACACTCCTCCATCTCGGCGCTGAGCTCGCATATGAATGCGCTGCGTTTCAGCCGCCTGCGGTCACGGCAGCGGTTCAAGGAAATATGCCGGATAATTCGGGCGAGGAACGCATACAGATAGCTTCTTGGCTCATGGGGCGGAATCGTATTCCACGCTTCCATATAAGTATCGTTTTCACATTCCTCGGCTGTCTGCCTGTTTTTCACAATGCTGTGGGACAGCAAACGCAGACGGTCTCCATATTTTTCGGAGGCGTACCGGATTGCGGCTTCATCCCGTTTAAAAAACAGGTCTATGATCTCAGTATCATCCAAAGCGTTCACCTCCTTTTCTCCGTATGGAAAGGCCTTTCACCCTGATAAGCACTTTTTGATTGGCGTTCGTTACACTTTCTCAAAACAATACAGCACAGATTGTTCGAAGCTTGAGCGGATTGGGCTGCTTCGATCGGAGAGAAAGGCCGGCAGGCACAGATAGCGCGCAAAAATCGGAAATAAGAAGAGAGGGAACAAAAAGCCTCCTGGCCTCCCGTCGGCTGACTGCCTGCGGGAAACCGGGAGGCTGATGTTTTGCCGGGGAGCGGTCCGGGCAAATCAAAATTCGGGCTCGGCTGCGCCGCAAACCCCTTTGGCTTTCCTTACTCCGCCGCCCAGAGCCCGTGCAGGTTGCAGTAGGCGTAGGCCTTCACAACCTTGTCGCCCTCGGCCAGCGCGAAGACGGCCTTCGGCGCGTCGCCGGGCGCGAGATCCACTCTCTGCACCGTCTTCTCGGTCTGCAGCACGATGCACTGGATATAATGGGCGTCGAGCATCGGATGCTCCACGCTGCCGACGGTCACGGTCACCGCGGCGCCGTCCACGGCGATCACGGGCACGTGCTTCTCCGTGGCGGCGTCCGTCGTGTTGGCCGTGAGCAGCTGCATCTTCTCGCCGCAGCACATCAGCGGCGCGCCGCCGAAGTGGATCATCTCAACCAGGTTTTTGCAGTGATTGCACAGGTAGAATTTCAGCTCGTTCATTTTAATGCTTCTCCTTCCTTTCCGCCGCGTCCCGCGGCGAAGCGCGGGGTTTCCCCGCTGCCTTCATTGTAGCATCCGCCCGCCCCGCATACAAGGTTTTTTTGAGGAATCCGCCGCGCCGCGCCGTATTTCTCACGATTTTGTGACAAATGGGGCGGCCCGATTGCATCCGCCGGAAAAGCGTGATAAAATGAGTGCGTATCGTCAAGTCCTGTTCCCCCGCGGGCTGGCTCCGCGGGCGGATTTGTGAAAGAAGGAGGAACGCCCATGAAGGCCAATCGGGCTGTCGCTGTGCTGCTCTGCCTGCTGGCGCTGCTCACGCTGCTGAGCTCCGGCTGCGAGGAGAAAACCGACACCGGAACGGGCAAGAGCTTCACCTGGCACCTTGCGAGCGAGCCGAAAACGCTCGACCCGCAGATCGCCTCGGGGGAAAATGCCGCCATCGTGATCGGCGCGCTCTATGAGGGCCTGGCCCGCCTGGACGAAAACGGAGATCCCGTGCCCGGCGCGGCCGAGAGCTGGGAGAACAGCGCCGATTACAAAACATATACCTTCCACCTGCGGGAGGGCGCGCTCTGGTCGGACGGGAAGACGCCCGTCACGGCGGACGATTTCGTCTACGCCTTCCGCCGCGCGCTTGACCCTGCCACGGGCTCGGCCTCCTGCGCGCCGATGCTCTGCATCAAAAACGCCGCGGAGGTCCAGAGCGGCGCGCTGGCCCCCGAGGAGCTCGGCGTGCGCGCGGAGGGGGAGGATACCCTCGTGGTGGAGCTCGCCTACCCCGTGCGCAATTTTCCGGCCCTCACGGCCCTGCCCGTCTTCATGCCCTGCAATCAGGCGTTTTTCGAGGGCACCGCGGGCCGCTACGGCCTCGATCGCTCGTGCATCCTGTGCAACGGCCCGTTCATCATCGACGGCGTCTATGGCTGGGACGCGGGCCGGCACATCAACCTCGCCGCCTCCTCGCGCTATTGGGGAGAGGCGGCCCCCGCCAGCGTCAAGCTGCCGATCGGCTCGGCGGAGCTCGTCATCGAGGACGCGGTGATCGCCGTCTCCAACGGAGACGTGGACGCCATCGCCCTCACGGAGAGCCAGGCCTCCCGCGCGGAGAGCCGCGGCTGCACAATCTCCTCCTTCGCCGACACCGTCTGGGGCTTCTGCTTCAACCTCACCAGCGATTCCTCGCCCGAGCTGCAGAATGAGAAGGTGCGCGCCGCCTTCCTCGGCGCTCTCGACTGGGCCGCCCTGCGCGCCCTGCTGCCCGCGGAGGAGACGGCCGGCGGCGTGATTCCGCCCGCCGTTTCCATCGAGGGCGAGAACTACCGCGAGCAGGCCGGAGAGGTGACGCTCCCCGCCCAGCTGGAGGACGCCGCCGCCCTCATGCGCGAGGGCCTCGCCGAGGCGGGAGCCGAGTCTCCGCCCGCCCTCACCATTCTCTGCCCCGACGATCCGGAGCTGACCGCCCTTGTCAACGAGATTCTCGTCACCTGGAACAAGACCTTCGGCCAGTATTTCAATATGGCTCCCATGTCCGAGAGCGACCTGGCCTCGCGCCTGGCCGCGGGCAGCTATTCCGCCGCCGTCTGCTCCTTCACCCCGGACAGCGGCGACCCCGCCGCCGTCCTCTCCCTCTTCGCCACCGGCGACAGCGGCAACGTGAGCCATTTCTCGGACGCGGACTATGACGCGCTCGTCGAGCAGGTGCGCCACACCAGCGGCACGGAAAAGCTTACCGCCTGCGAGTCCGCCGAGCAGCTGCTCGCCGACCGCTCCGTGTTCGTGCCGATCTCCTTCGGCAGCCACTATTTTGCCAGCGCCCCCGGCGTCTCCGGCATTATTTTCCGCCCCTACGGCGGCGGCGTCGACTTCATCGGCGCGCTGAAAACGTAAGTTTTTTCAAGTAAATGTATGGAAGCAAACCGCCCCCCTGCACTGTGAACAGATCCTGTACAGTGCGCGGGGGCGGTTTGTTGGCTGCAATATTATTGCTAAAAATGTAATTAGAATCCATGTTCTCACGGGAGAAAGTTTAGTAAAATGGGAAGAGAGTATGCCGAAAAAGGAGGAGGCAGAATGCGCGGGAAACGAAACGGACGCACGCGGAGCAGGCTGATGACGAGCAGCCTGCGGATTTTGACCGCAGCCTGTCTGGCAGTGGCGATCACCTATCTGTGCAATTACGTCGTCATCTACCGCTGGTACCGTGGGGAAGCCGTGCAGGCAAGAAGGGAATCCTTCTCACAGCTCGTGTTGCAGCTGACAGATATGGAGACAAACATCGAGGCCATCACTGGGATTGTGAGCTCCAACCGGACGGTGCTTGATTATTTGAACGCAGAGGTTTTGGAGGGACGCTGGGAGCAGTTCCGGGAGATAGAGAGCCTTGCCTCCGATCTTGTGCGGCTCAACGACTCCATCGCCTCCGTCTGCGTCCGCAGCAGGGGGGGTGAGGTGATTGCCATGGTCGGCCCCGTCTTTGCGCGGATTCCCGAAATCAGCCAGGAGGGCGGCATGCAGATTTTTTCAGACTGCGTCACCATTCCGGGAACGAGCACAAACTATTTTTACGTTGTCATTCCAAGCTATCAGAAGGCGTCCTCCGGGCTGTATGAGAAGGTCGGCAGCACCGCCCTCCTGTTCAGCAGCAAGGAACTGCAGGAAACACTTGATATGACGGTTTCTGGCCTGACGCAGGAGGACAACAGCCTTCTTGTCCTCGACCGGAGCGGCGAAGTGCTGGCGCAGGCCGGCAGCGTCTCCCTCTGGGAGGAATACTGCGAGGCCGGGGACAGCGGGCCGTTTCTCTGCCTGCGGGAGGAACTTCCGTATTCGGGGTGGAGTGTTGTCCATGTCATGCGTCAGAATTTTTACCTTTCGGATTACACCAATCTGGTACAGATAGTAAACGCGGTGACTTCTCTGATTGTGCTGTTCGCCCTCGTCTGTATGTGTTTTCTGATGTACCGCTGCGTGATTCGGCCCATCCGGGCGCAGATGGCTTTCGTGGCAAACTATACGCGCGATATGAGCCAGCGCATGGAGGTCAGCGGGACGAACGATTTCGGCGAGCTTGAAAAGGAGTTCAATGAGATGCTCGACCGCATTGCCTCGCTGAACCGGCAGGTGCTGCAGGAGCAGGAGAAGATCTACCGGCTTGAGGACGCGAAGCGCCAGACGGAGCTGATCGCCTGCAAAAACCAGATCAATCCGCATTTTATGTACAACACCCTTGAGTGCATCCGCGGCATGGCCCTTTACGAGGGCGAAAAGGAGATCGCCAGCCTGACGACGGCTCTCTCGCGGATGCTGCAATACAATTTCCGCGGCTCGGAGATTACCTCCGTGCATGGGGAGGTGCGCTCAATTCAGGATTACGCCGTTATCATCTCCTACCGCTTTATGGGCAAGATTGTCGTCGAGACAAAAGCGGAGCCGGAGACGCTTGGCTGCCGTATGCCGAAGATGCTGCTGCAGCCCCTTGTGGAGAACGCCGTCCATCACGGGGTGGAACCGAAGCGTACGCAGGGGACGGTGACGCTCTCCGTCGCGCTGAAAAATGCAATGCTGCGGATCGAGGTACGTGACGACGGCGTGGGCATGGATGAAGAGACGCTTGAGAGGCAGAGAGCAAAGCTTGAACTCCGCGCTTTGGCGGACCAGGAGGAGGGAGAAGGGATCGGCGTGGCCAACGTGGCGCGCCGTCTGCGGCTGTTCTATGGGGAGGCCGCCCGCCTGTCGCTCGAAAGCGAAGAGGGCGCAGGGACTTTTTTTGTGATAGAGCTGCCCACCGATGTGCCGGACCAGCCGGGAAAGGAGTAAGAGGATGTTTCGAGTGTTTTTGGCGGACGACGAGCCGTGGGTGCTCATCACCCTGAAAAATCTGATCGATTGGGGGAACGAGGGCTTTATCATCTGCGGGGAGGCGACCGACGGCGTCAAGGCGTGGGAACGGATCCGTACGCTCGAGCCCGATCTGATCCTGTCCGACATCCAGATGCCCGGCCTCACCGGGATTGAGCTGCTCCAGAAGATCCGCGAGGAAAATCTGAACGCGCAGGTCGTGTTCATCAGCGGTTATTCCGATTTCAAGTATGCACAGGCCGCCATCCGGTACGGCTGCTCGAATTACCTGCTCAAGCCGATCGATGAGGAGGAGCTGCTCAAGGCGCTTCACGCCGTCCGGCAGCGCGCCGCAGGCAGGCAGACCCCCGATTCCGCGGAGGAGGAAGCCCCCACGTCCTCCTACGTCTCGGAGGCACGCCTTGCCGAGGAAATGCTGCGGTTCATGCAGGAGAATTACAACAGTGTGACGCAGCAGCAGGTGGCCGACCAGTATCACCTGAGCCCCAGCTCCGTGAGCCAGATCATCAAGCGCCAGACGGGAAAGACGTACAGTGAGCACCTGCTCGACCTGCGCATCCGCCGGGCGCAGGAGCTGCTGCGCACCACGCAGGACAGCATTGAGAGCATTGCCGGGCAGGTCGGATACAACGATTACTTTTATTTTGTCAAGGTATTCAAGAAAGCCACCGGTCTGAGCCCAAGCCGTTTCCGGAGGAATCTTTAAGGCAACACCGCATAATCCCAGGTGGTGTAGCGTGCCAAAAAATTTTTTGTGAGATGATCCAAAAAGCGCAGGCAATCCTTGCCGGATTGGCGAGCATTTTTGGAAAATATCACGGAAAAT
>CALWRP010000110.1 GCA_944383955.1 uncultured Clostridia bacterium | reverse complement strand
CATATGCCCCAGATAGGAGAGAAGAAAATCAAAAATAATGGCGCAGAGTCCCGGGGTGAACACAATGAACAGACGCCTCTTTCGAAACAGAAGGGACAAGCCGTAGGACGCGACGGAGAGAAGGCCTCCGTACAGCGCCGGAATCACCGCGTATGCCAGAAAATACAGATAAGGATGGCGGATGAAAAGCCCGCGCCACATCGAAAGATTGTAAACTCCCGGCTCCTCCCCCAGCGGATAGCTCGGGAAAAGCTTCAGCGAATCCAGCGGCACGGCGATGCAGAGGAGAAGCTGACTGAGAAGCATGGGCACGAGAAAGAGGAAAAACGTGCTGCCAAAGGTGAGAAGGATGCCCGCCCCCCAGTATTTGTACTTGCCGCCGCGGGCATAGAGGGAGAGATACGCGCCGTCCGCCATGTCGTCGTAAAAGGAAGCGGCGTAAGGGATGGAGCAGGACAGAGGGACCAGGAACATCAAATACAGCGATTTGACGATGCGGAGAGGATTTCCAACCAGCGAGCCGAGATCACCAAAATAATACCAGGCAGGAGATAGTGAAATTTTGGGAGATCCGAGCAGATCGGCAAGCAGGAGAACGGTTGGAACCAGCGTGATGGCGCACAGGGAGAAAAACATCACAAGAAAGCTTCGGCTGCCCAGCAGCCTTTTCCATTGACATTTCAACATTTTGTCCTCCATTAAGGCAACGAAAACAGCCTCTTTCAGCGGCAGGAATGCGATGCAGCCCCTTCCATCCTCCTCCGGAACCCGATCAGAGCAAGGGGCGCTTTGATTAAGCGCAGAATTTACGGCGTGCCGCCTGACGGAGATTGCCGCGACGCTGACGAAGAATGCTGCGGCAAGGAGCGCCGGCTCCGGGGGAGGCCGGTAAGCCCCTATGATTCCCCGTACTCGTCCAACACCTCTTTGTAGAGCGCCATATACTTTTCCAGATCTGCCCCCTCGGCAAGAAACAGCTCTTCCCTTGTCAGCGAGTCCATCTCCGCCTCATCCCATGCCTGCGTCTCAGGAACAGGGTAACGGGAATACTCCACGGCGTCTGCGATATAACCGCCGGATTCCTTTTCGTTGAGAAAGAAAATATATTCCTTCCCAGGTTCCGCGGGCAAATAATTTGACAAATAAAACAGGCATGGCTTCTCATTGTATTCCGCAGCATAATATGGCTCATAAATGGAAATGTCGTCTCCTTCTCCGATTTCTTGCGCCTGAAGGACCTTTGTGATATGGAGCGTCGATTTTGTCGCGCCGGAATTGATGATTTCAATTCCAAACGTCGAATTCGTTTTCAATTCCGTTTGGGCGTCATTTCGGAGGATTCCCTGGACGACCACATGGCACCTATCCAGCAGTTTATCCAGCGTATCAGGCGGAGACAGCATGCTGGCCTGCAGCTGACTTTTTTCCATATTGGCATAATCGGGCCGATTTGCGCAGCCGCAAAAGACCAGCAGAACGGTCATTGCGAAAACAAGGAAACAGAAGCGTATTTTCATAAAGCGCCTCCTCCCTCACCGTTTTTTCAAAACATGATCTATTTTGTGTTCCGCCATACAAAAGCAGAAGCATATGGAGCAGAGTGTCATCACGGAAGCCTTCTTTTTCTCCTTTGAGCAAAGCCGCAACGATGAGCAACAGCGCGGCGAATAGCAATAGCATGGCTTCTCACAAGGTCCAGACAGAATAAAAAAGATCCGGCGATTCATAGATTCCTTCGCGGTAAAGGCACAAATCGACCTGGCAAACAAAGGCATTCGGCGGCAACCGATTCGCAGACGTCCTCAAAGAGGGCGAGGCGTTCGGCGGCCTCCTGCAGCCCGGCGTCGAGGACGGCGCGGCCTTCCCCGTCGCGGTGCGTCAGACGGTCCATCTCACATCACCTTGCCGCTCGTGATGATCTTGTAGCCGGCGGAGGAGATGGCGTTGAAGATCTCCTCGACGTGCTGATGGTTGCGCGTCTCCATCTGAATGCTCAGGTAGCAGCCGACGATATCGGTGTCCAGGCCGCCGTGGTCGTGGCGGACGTGGATGACGTTGCCGCCGTGCTCGGCGATGATGGCGGCGATCTCGCGCAGCTGGCCGGGCTTGTCGGCGAGCTCGATGACCATGTCGGCGACGCGGCCCGCCTTGACGAGGCCGCGGGTGATGACGCGCGAGAGGATTGTCACGTCGATGTTGCCGCCGGAAATGAGGCAGATGACCTTCTTTCCCTTGATATCAACCTTGTTGAACATCGCGGCGGCCACGGCGACGGCGCCGGCGCCCTCGGCGATCAGCTTCTGCTCCTCGATGAGGGCGAGCACGGCGGTGGCTGTCTCGTCGTCGGTGACGGTGACGACGTCGTCGACATACTTCTTCGTGAGCTCATACGTGAGCGAGCCGGGGCACTTGACGGCGATGCCGTCGGCGAAGGTGGAGACGCGCTCGAGCGCGTCCGGGCCGCCGGCCTCGAGGGCGTGCACCATGCCGGGCGCGCCCGCGGCCTGCACGCCGTAGACCTTGCACTTCGGGTTCAGGCTCTTGACGGCGAAGGCCACGCCGGCGATCAGCCCGCCGCCGCCCACGGGTACGATGACGGCGTCCACGTCCGGCAGCTGATCGAGCAGCTCAAGGCCGATGGTGCCCTGGCCCGCGATGACGTCGGGATCGTCGAAGGGGTGGATGAAGGTGCAGCCCGTCTCCTGCTGCAGCTCGCAGGCGCGGCGGTAGGCGTCGTCGTAGACGCCCTTGACGAGCTCGACGCGCGCGCCGTAGCTCTTCGTGTTCTCCACCTTGGAGATCGGCGCGCCGTCCGGGATGCAGATGATGGCCGGGATGCCGCTGTGCTGGGCCGCCAGCGCCACGCCCTGGGCATGGTTACCCGCCGAGCAGGCGATCACGCCCTTCACCTTCTCCTCCTCGGAGAGCTGGGAAATCTTGTAATAAGCGCCGCGCAGCTTGAACGAGCCCGTGTTCTGCAGGTTCTCCGTCTTCAGATAGACCTTGGCCTCGCGGTTGATTTTCGGAGCCTCGATCAAATCCGTGTGCCGGATCACGTTCTTGAGCACGTAAGCCGCGTGATAAACCTTGTCGAGTGTCAGCATGGGAAAGTCCTCCTGTTCCAAAAGCGCCCGCGCGCGGCGGATCGCGTTACTTCGGCATCGCCATCGCGCCCGTGCGCAGGATGCGCAGGACGTTGTAGGGGTTATAGAGCTCGATGAACGAGTTGATCGTGCCCGCGTCGCCCGTGAGCTCGAGAATCATCGAGTCGGGCTCGACGTTGAGGATGTTGGCGTGGAAGATGTTCGCGATCTCCACCAGCTTCTCGCTCGTCTGCAGCGTTCTCTCCACCTTGAGCAGCAGGTGCTCGCGCTCGACGATCTTCTCGCGCTCGAGGACGTCGACCTGCACAATGTCAATCAGCTTCGAGAGCTGCTTGTCGACCTGGCGCACGATGCGGTCGTCGCCGGAGACGACGATCAAAATGCGCGAATACTCCGTGTCCTCCGTCTGCGCGGCCACGATGCTCAGGATATTGTAGCAGCGGCGGCTGAACAGTCCCGCGATGCGCAGAAGCACGCCGGCCTTGTTGCGGGCGAGCACGGAGAGAATGTATTCCTTCACCGGGGAAGGATTGCTGTTCGTATATTCCATGAAGAAAGCCTCCTTTTCCGTCACGCGCGTCAGTTGTCCATCTCGAGGATCGGGCTCTCCACGGAGGCGCCCGCCGGAACCATGGGCAGCACGTTGACGTCGCGGTCGATGTGGCAGTCGATGAGCACCGGGCCGGTCTGGGCCAGGGCCTCGCGCAGGACGGGCTCAACCTCGTCCGCCGTGAAGATGGAATACGCCTTGAGGCCGAACGCCTCGGCCAGGGCCGGGAAGTTCGTGGTCGTATCCACATCCGTCTGCGAGAAGCGGTTGTCGTAGAAGAGCTTCTGCCACTGGCGCACCATGCCGAGCACCTCGTTGTTGAGGATCAGCTCGACGATCGGCACATGGTAGGCTGCCGCGGTGGCCAGCTCGGTGAGGTTCATGTGGAAGCTGCCGTCGCCCGCGATATTGACGACCGTCTTCTCCGGGTTGGCAATCTTCGCGCCGATGGCAGCGCCGAGGCCGAAGCCCATCGTGCCGAGGCCGCCGGAGGAGATGAAGGTGTGCGGCCTGCGGTAGGTGTAGAACTGGGCGGCCCACATCTGGTTCTGGCCGACCTCGGTGCAGATCAGCGTATCCTCGCCCGTGAGGCGGTCGAGCGTCTCGATCACCTGCTGCGGGGTGACGGCGCCGGGCGTTCTCGGCTTCTGCACCAGCGGGAACTCCTCCTTCCAGGCGGCGATCTGCTCCATCCACTGCGGATGGCTCTGCTGCGGAAGCATGGAGTTCAGGCGCTCGAGGATCTCGCGGGCGTCGCCCTTAACCTTGAGCTGCACCTCGATGTTCTTGTTGAACTCGGCGGTGTCGATCTCAATCTGGATGATCGGGCAGTGGCGGGCGAAGAGGCCGGCGTTGCAGAGCACGCGGTCGGAAAAGCGCGTGCCGACGGCCACAAAGAGGTCGCAGTTCTTGATGGCCAGCGCGGCCGTGTTCGTGCCGTGCATGCCCAGCATGCCCATATAGCGCGGATCGGCCTGGTCGAAGCCGCCCTGGCACATCAGGGAGCAGGCCACGGGGGCGTCGAGCAGCCCGGCAAACTTCGCGAGCTCCTCCTCCGCGTCGGAGGAGAGGACGCCGCCGCCGCAATAGAGGAAGGGGCGCTCGGCGCGCGTGAGCAGCTCAAGAGCCGAGGTGAAGCGCTCCTCGATCGGGAAATCGTGCGGGAGCGGCGGCAGGGGCTGCGAGCGCTCATATTCGCACTTCTGGCCGGTGATATCCTTGGGAATGTCGACCAGGACGGGGCCCTTGCGGCCGCTGCCGGCGATCTGGAAGGCCTCGCGCAGCGTCTGGGCCAGGTCGCGCACGTCCTTGACAATGTAGTTGTGCTTTGTAATCGGCATGGTGATGCCGGTGATGTCGACCTCCTGGAAGCTGTCCAGGCCCAGAAGATTGAGGTTCACGTTGCCGGTGATGGCGACCAGCGGCACGCTGTCCATATAGGCCGTGGCGATGCCGGTGACGAGGTTTGTCGCGCCGGGGCCGGAGGTGGCGATGCACACGCCGGTCTTTCCCGTCGAGCGGGCATAGCCGTCTGCCGCGTGGGCCGCGCCCTGCTCGTGGGCCGTGCGGACATGGTTGATTCTGTCTCGATACTCATACAGGGCGTCGTAAATATTCAGCACGGCTCCGCCCGGATAGCCGAACACGGTGTCCACGCCCTGCTCGAGCAGACACTCCATCACAATCTGTGCTCCCGTCAATACCATTTGGGAAGTCCCTCCTTTTTTCAAAAAACAAGCCCGTCTCCATCATTTCGATAGAGACGGGCATTTTTTCCAATGCTCGCGGTACCACTCTAGCTTCCCCGAAACGGGGCTCTCAGCGCGCATCCGACAATGCGCTCCCCCGGTAACGGAGGGGACTTCCGTGCGCGCTTACTGGGCCAACCGGCTGTTCGGCCGCATGCTCCGGGGTGATTTCAGCGCGGGCTCCCCGCCGCCTCGCAGCAACCGGCGGCTCTCTGAAGAGGCTTCTCCCAGCTTCCTTCCCCATCTCAGCATCTGGTTTTTGAATGTTAAGTTTTATTATACTGCGGAAGAGCCGGAATGTCAAGATGAAAAGAGGAAGGAGAAGGCGCAGAGGCGTCCGCGTGCTTGCAGCCGACATCCCCTTGTCACATTTTCGCCCGCCGGCCGGTATTGGATTTAGAGACAAGCCGTTCCGGAACGAACGGGAGAGAAGGGAGGTGCGGAGCATGAAAAAGGCGTTTTGGGGGCTGGCGGCGGCCCTGCTTCTGCTCCCCGCGGGCTGCGCGCCCGGGGAGGAGCGCGTCGCGATGCAGGGGCTCTGCTTTGTGGAGGAAAACGGAACCGTTCTTCTGATTGAGGAGGAGCACAACGAGCCGATCGTGCTGCAAAACCGCAGCGGAGACAGCGCGCTCTTCGAGGGCCTCTCCTGCGGCGACCGCATCGAGGTGCTGACGGACGGCGCGATCCGCGAAAGCTACCCGGCGCAGATGGACGCCTGGGGCGTGACGCTGCTCGAGGAGGGCGCGCTTTCCGATCTGCCGCAGGACACGCTCGACAGCCTTGCCGATCTCAACTGGCTGCCGCGGGAGGACGGCTGATTCGCCTTCCTCCCCGGAAGCCGGGGAGGCCGCGGCGCCCCGCCGCAAATCGCAAAACGCGCGGAAGCATCCTTTCGTTTCATTTTTTTGCCGGAAAACGCATATTGGCGCGCAAAGCGTCCACACTAACGAACGTCCTCGTTTTCCAATGCAAACAAAGAGAGGATGAAGCGTATGATCATCGACAAGATAGCGCTCCTGCTGCTGATCATCGGCGGCGTCAACTGGGGCCTTGTCGGCATTTTCCAGTTTGATCTTGTGGCGTGGATCTTCGGCGGCCAGGCCGCCATTCTCAGCCGCGTCGTCTACACCCTGGTGGCGATTTCGGCTCTGTGGTGCGTTTCGCTGCTGTTCCGCGATACCACGGAAACCGCGCACACAACCATGTAGCCGGATATCCGGCAAAAGCGGCGCCCTCCTGTTCCAAGCAGGGGGGCGCCGCTTTTGCTGCGCGCGTCCTCTCTCCTGCGCGCCCGGCCCCTCCGGCGGCCGGCCGGGAACGCCGGCGAAAGGGCACACCTCCCCGGACAGGACGAGTGCCCGGATCGCATTTTTATCCGATATTTTCCGAAATTTCCCTTGTGAGGATATGGAAAATCTTTTATAGTAGGAGTGTACAAAACCAGCGGAACCGCGCGGCCCGCCTCGGGCCGCGGGAGGAGAGCGCCGCGCTCCGGAGAAAGCCTTTTTCCGGGCGGCAGGCGCGAAAAAAGGAAAGCGCGGCGGCAAGGCGGGAGCCTCGGGCCAACCGGGACCGGCCGCCCGCGCAGAAAGGATGGACACCATGAAAGAACTGTGGTACAGGCGGGAGGCCTCCGATTTCGGGGAGGCGCTGCCCATCGGCAACGGAAGCCTCGGCGCAATGGTCTACGGCGGCGTCGGGCGTGAAAAGCTCTCGCTCAACGAGGACACCCTGTGGTCGGGGTATCCGGGAGCAGGCAGCGCGCGCGGCACCTGGGAGGATGTTCGCGAGGGAGAGCGCCTGCTGCGCGCCGGAGACGTGAGAGGGGCGGAGCACGCGCTCTGGGAAAAATGCCTCTCGGACTGGTCGGCAGCTTACCAGCCGGCGGGTAACCTGTGGATTGCGTTCTCCGCCGCGGGCGAGCCGGAGGACTACCGCAGAAGCCTGAATCTGGAGGAGGCCGTGGCTGTGACGGAGTACCGCGCCGGCGGCGTCTCCTTCCGCCGGGAGGCGTTCTGCTCCTTCCCGGACCGGGTGCTCGCGGTGCGCTGCACCTCGCAGGGGGGCGCGATGCAGGCCTCCGTCTCGCTGGAGCTGCCGCATCCCTCGCGTCCGGCGCAGGCGGACGGCGTGCTCGCGTTTCGCTCCATCGCGCCGGTCTACTCCGCGCCCTCCTATTTCAAGAGCGAGGACCCCATTCGCTATGATCCCTTCGACGACAACCGCGCGCTGTCGTATGCCGTCGCCGTGCTGCCCGTCGCGCTCGAGGGCTCCTGCCGCGTTGAGGAGGGACGGATCGCCGTCGAGTCCAGCGATTTTCTGCTCCTCGTCTCCGTCGCCACAAACTTCGAGGGCTTCGACCGCCAGCCGCGGGAGAGCCGCGTGGACCCGCTGGCCGTCTGCCTGAACGCCGTGCGCAGCGCGGCCGCGCTGCCCTATGACGAGCTGCGCAGCCGCCACACGCAGGATCACCGCGCCCTCTTCGACCGCGTCAGCCTGACGCTCGGCGGGGAGGACCGCTCCCAGCTGCCCACGGACGAGCGCCTGCGCGCCAACGAGCAGGACCACGCCGACAACGGCCTGGCCGCGCTGCTGTTCGACTATGGCCGCTATCTGACGATTGCCAGCTCGCGGCCCGGCTCGCAGGCCTCCAACCTGCAGGGCATCTGGAACGAGCAGCTGCGCGCCCCCTGGAGCTCGAACTACACCATCAACATCAACACCGAGATGAACTACTGGCCTGTGGAATCGTGCGCCCTGCCGGAGTGCCATGAGCCTCTCTTCGACTTCATCGAGGGACTGGCGCAGAACGGCCGGGAGACAGCCTCCCGCCTCTACCGCTGCCGCGGCTGGTGCTCGCACCACAACAGCGATATCTGGCGCCTCTCCGAGCCCGTGGGCGGGCCGAACCCCACCGACGAATCCGTGGGCTGGGCCTACTGGAGCTCGAGCGGGGCATGGCTGGCCCGCGACCTGTGGCAGCACTACGAATACACGGGCGACCTCGATTTCCTGCGCCGCCACTGGCCCACGCTGCGCGGCGCGGGCCTGTTCCTCCTCGACCGCCTGCAGCCCTCGGAGGACGGCCTCATCACGCCGATGTCCACCTCCCCCGAAAACCGCTACCGTCTCGACGGGGCCGTCTGCTGCCTGTCTGAAAACTGCGCCGTCGACGTGGCCATCACCATGGACCTGCTCTCGAGCTGCGTGCAGGCCGCGCGTCTGCTGGGGGAGGATCTGGAGCTCGCCGAGGAGATGGAGAGCGCGCTCTCACAGCTCAGGGGCTATGCCGTCGGCTCGAAGGGCCAGCTGCTCGAATGGAGCCGCGAGTTCGAGGAGCCGGAGCCGCTGCACCGCCACCTTTCCCCGCTCTACGGCGTCTATCCCGGCTGTTCGATCGACGCCTCCACCCCCGCGTGGCTCGCGGCGGCCGAGCGCCTCATGCGGCTGCGCGGCAACGACGCCACCGGCTGGGGCATCGCGTGGAAGATCAACGTCTGGGCCCGCCTGAAAAACGGCGAGGAGGCCAAGGACTGCCTGGATAAGGCCATGCGCCTCGTCGAGCGCACCGCCACCGCCTACGGCGGAGGCGGCGGCCTCTACGCCAACCTGCTCGACGCGCATCCGCCGTTCCAGATCGACGGCAATTTCGGCGTCACCGCGGGCATCAGCGAGATGCTGCTGCAGTGCGCCTCCTCCGGGCCGGAGTTGCTCCCCGCCCTGCCTGCCGCGTGGAAGAGCGGCAGTGTGCGCGGGCTGCGGATCAAGGGCGGCAAATCCGTCAGCTTCTCCTGGGAGGACGGCCGCGTGACACAGCTGCAGGAGGAATAAGCCTCTCCCTCCAAAGCGCAAAAATCCCGGACGAGGGCGCACGCCGCCCTCGTCCGGGATTTTGTGTTTCGTGTCCGCGCCTCAGCCGCGGCTCTCCCCTGCGCACCGCTCGGCCAGCAGGCGGCGCAGCAGCTCATAGCGCAGGCGTTTTTCCTCCTTGGCGAAATGCGTCTCCCTGAGCTGCTCGGGATTGTCCGCATAGGAAAGCTTTTCGTCCCCGAACTGCTCGCTGGTCAGATCAAAGACGTGGCCGTCCACCACGTTGTAGCAATGGTAGTTGCCGTCCGGGCGGCGGATACCATACACCCTTCCGCCGAAGATATCCTGCGCGAGAAAGGCGGTGATGGAGCACTGGCCGAGGGTTCTGTTTTCCGGCGTCCAGCCGTCCCTGAGGCGCGGGGCGCACGTCTCGGCGCGCCAAAGGCCCGCAGAGAGCGCGTCATAGAGATCGAGGGGCGTGCGGATGCCGCGGTACGCGTCCGTGCGCGCGGGAACGTCTGCCTGCTCCCAGCCGTAGAAGCGATAGGTTTTCATGGGATGCCTCCTTCCGTCTGCCGCGCGGGCGCCGTTTCTCCCGCGCAGGCTCGTGTAAAAACAGCATACACGCTTTTGCGGCAAAGTGCAAGCGGCCCTTCCCGAAACCCGGGGAGGGCCGCTGAGCTTGCGGGCAAGCGCTCACTCCCCCTGCTCCTCCACCTGCGGCTCCTGCACACGGCAGACGATGAGCATCGCCGCGGCGAACAGCGCCAGGGAAAAGACGAAGGGCAGGCGGCGATCGATGCTGGAGAGAAGGCCGGCCAGATAGCCGAAGGGCGAGGAGAGGGCGACCGTGGAGGCCATGATCAGCGCGTTCAGGCGCGCCCGTTCCTGCGTATCCAGGTTGAGCTGCAGGAGCGCGTCCTTGCGCGGATTGATCAGCGCGGCGGCCACCGCGGCCAAAAAGACATAGAGCAGCACAAAGAGGATTTGATCGGCCGGAGAGAAGATCAGCAGCAGAACGGCCGCGCCGTACAGCCCCAGGCCAATCCACAGCGGGATGCGGAAGCGGGCGACGCTGATGCGGTGCTGGATGCCCACCATGAAAATCAGCATCACAACGGCGTTGAGAATCGGAAACATCGCCAGCAGGTTTTCCGAAAGACCGAGGCGCTGCGTCACATAGAGGCTGAAGAAATTCGTGCTCACCATGTTCGTGATGTAGAGGATGACGGAGATGGAGACAGCCCGGAGCACGCCCCTGTTGCGCAGCAGGCTGGGGATCAGATGGCGGTACTCGCCGAGCATGTGCGCCAGGGAGACGTTTTTCGTCTCCGCGCGGCGGATCCTGCCCTGCTTTGTCTCGCGGCAGAATTTGAAGGTGATGAGCGTCTTGGTGATCATCGTCAGCGAGAAGAGGAAATACAGCACCCGCACGACCGGCACCACCGAGTGCGAGCTGACGAAGAGGCCGGAGATCGGCGCGAAAAAGACGGCAACCAGACCGCCGATGTTCACCCAGGTGTAGATCCCCACGAGATCCTTCGGGTGGGCGTCCTCGATCAGCAGGCAGTACCACGCCGTCTGGTTGATCTGCTCAAAGCAGTTGAGCACGGCGGCGGCGAGAAACAGCCAGAAGTTGTTGGAGATCGACCACACCAGGCAGGCCATCGCCCAGCCGAAGAAATCGCCGAGCATGGTGGTGAATTTGCGCCCCAGCTTGTCGGCCAGAATGCCGCCGAAGAAAGAGAAAAACACCTGCACCACCATGGTGACGGAGAGAATGAGGCCGATCTGCACATCGGTGACGCCCTGGGTGTACATATAGAGCGTGGCAAACGGCGCGATGAGATTATAGGGAATGCCCCACAGCGGCTCTATCAGCACCAGCGTGCGCGGGTTGCCGCCGTTGTCGGCCAGCACCTGAATGAGAGGGTGCTCCCTGAGTTTCCTGAGTCCTGCCTTTGCGTTCATACCTTGTTCTCCCCATCCTCTTTTTCTTCTGATTTCCCGCCTATTCTACCACACTTGCGGGCAAAAAGGAAGGGGAGGGATCTCCATCTTTTTCCGCGGATGTCTCCGCAGGGCGAAGAGCGGGCCGCGGCGCGGCGTGTTCCGCAGGGAAGCAGGCCGCGGGCGGGGCACAGGCCCGGCCTCAGGGGCGCGAGACCCCCTTCTGCAGCTCGCGGTAGCGGGCGCAGATCGCTTCCACCGCGTCGTCGAGCGGCGTCTCCCCGGTGTCGATGCACAGGTCGCAGCCGGTGGGATCTCCCCAGCGCCGGCCGGTATAGGCCTCGTAGTACTGCCGGCGCCGCTTGTCCATTCTGCGCACCAGGCGCGCCGCCTTCTCCCGGGACAGGCTTTCCAGCTCCATCTTGCGCTCCACGCGCTTTTCCACCGGGGCCCGCACAAAGACCCGCAGCAGCAGGACCGGCTCGTCGCGCAGCACAAAGTCGGCGCACCTTCCCACGAAGATGCAGCTCTCCCGCCGCGCGATCCGGCGGATCTCGTGGCTCTGCAGCTGGAAGAGGACCTCGGAGGTGGGCAGGCCGCGGGCGACATGGTAATTCCCCTCGTGCACCGTGCGGAACAGGAAGGGGTTGGTCGCTCTCTCGTCCGCGGACTGCATCAGCTTCTCCGAAAGCTCCCCGTATTTGCACGCCAGATGCAGCAGATCCTTCTCATACACGCGGATGCCGAGCGCAGCCCCCGTTCTGACGGCTATCTCGTGGCCGCCGCTCCCGAATTCCCGCGCAATGCAAATCACAGGATTCCCCATTTTTACGTCCCTCCATTTTCTGCCAGCCTGCTTTGAACCGCGGCCGGCGCCTCAAAGCTCCGCCCGGGCGTCAGGGTCATTTTGACCTCCACCGTGACGGGCTCCGTCTCTTCGGAGCCGTCGGGCCCGCCCTCACAGCTGAAGGTCATCTCCGTCAGCGAGCCGTCCTTCACCACGAGCTGCACGCTGCCCGCCTGCAGGGAGACAGGCAGCTGCTCCAGCTCCGGCACGGCGGCGCAGGCCGCCTCGCGCAGCTCCTCCCCGCCGAGCGTCAGCGTATAGAGCCAGGTGTCGTTTCCGGTGTCCGCGCACGCGAAATCCCCGTTTCCGCAGAGCCTGAGAAGCGTCTCCAGCAGCTGCACACGGTCGGAAAGCCCGCTCTCCTCCCCGGCCGTCAGAACGCCGTTCTGGTCGCAGAAGACGCCGTTCGAGAAATAGACGGCCAGCTCATCCCCGCGCAGGCAGCCGATCCTTTGGCCGTCCACGGTGGTTTGCCCGTAGCGCAGCTTCTCGCTGAGCGAGAGCGGGCCCCCCTGCGCCTGCAGGCTCAGATCGGCGGAGAACGAGTCCTCCTGGTTGAGCTGCGTCCACGCGCTGACCAGGCGGAACAGATCGTCCGTGAGCACGGCGTCCGTCTCCGCTCCCGCGCGCACCGTCTCCTGCACCGCCTCGGGGAGCCCGGCCGCCTGTGCCGTCCCGTTCGGCGTGAGCACGGCGGAGAGCGAGCAGGACGTCTTCGCGTCGTCCGTCAGGGTGCCCTCCGCGGAAAACCGGAGCGACACCAGCTCTCCGTCCGCCGTGGTGAGCTCCGCCGAGAGCTTGAGCGTATCCGGCAGATCGCCGGCCTGATCGGGCAGCAGGAGGCTGGGCAGAGCCTTCGCCCGCTCGCCCTCGGCTGTTGCGCGGCAGATCGTCTCCTCGCCGCTGCGCTGCGTGGAGAAGGAGACGGCCTCAAACAGCTCCGCGGCCTGCGCCGGAAGCTGGGAATAATCGGGATAGCGCTCGCTGAGGGCAAAGGCTCTTCCGTTCTCCAGCAGAACGGCGCCCTCCGTGTAGTGGAGGGACAACCCGCCGCTGCGGACGCAGGCCACCTCGCGGCCGTCCGTCTCGCCTCTCGTGATCTCCCACTCCGTGTGCGTCAGCTCGCCCGCGAGCTCCGTGTCGACGGAAAGCGTCAGGGCGCAATCCGACTCCGCCGTCTCCCGCAGCACCGCCGCCGCGTCCACCGCGGGAACAAAAAGCCACACGGCCGCAGCTCCTGCCGCGGCGAGGATCACAACGGCTGCAAGGAGAATGACGATCAGGCGTCTTCTTCGCTTCTTCGCCGGCTTCGCGCTCTGCTCCGGCTGCTGCGCATCCGGCTGCGCGGCGGACGCGCGCACGGCCTTTTTCCTGCGCGTCCGCCTGACGGCGGCCGCCGCCAGCGCCAGGACGAGCAGAACGCCCAGCCCGATCGCGAGCCACAGCACCCAGCCGCTCCCGGAGGGAACGACGGCAATCTCCGCCTCGGCGGCGGGCACGGAAAACACCAGATAGCTGCCGAAGACGGAGCACGCCGCCTCCTGCCACCGCCCGTCCGTCCTGACGAACACGGTGTAGCCGTCCGCCGTCTCCTCCGGGGAGAGATAGCGCACCTGATAGGTCTCCTGCGCCGTGTCGGAGCAGGAGAGGAGCCACTGCTCCACGGCCTGCCTGCCGTTGACGGTCTCCGGCTCCTCCACGGCGGAGACCGTCAGGGAGGCGTCCTCGTCGAAATCGCCGTCCAGCAGGAAGACGGAGCGCCCGCTCCCCCGCGTCTCCTGCGAGGGAAGCGTCAGCACATAGCGGGTATACGTCGCCGTCACCGTGCAGTCAAAGCGGAGATCCGTCAGATCCTCCGTATCCCAGGCGGCGAAACAGCCGTCCTTCTCCGGAATATCGGGGAATACGTCGCTGCCGAAGGAATCGCCATAGGAGAACGAGAGCGACTTGACTTCCTCCTCCTCCACCACGAAGCGGAGCGTGAACTGCGTCATCTCATCGGGCACGCCGCTGAGCTGCTCCAGCTCGGCGAAGGCGATCGGCTCCGCCTTTCCGGCATAGCTGATCCGCCCAGGCCCGCGAGCGTATCCGACACATAGCGGTTCCCGGAATATTCTCCCGTCTCCGTGCCCGCGATCGCGCCGAAGCAGCGCCCGGCCTGCGTGACCGCAACCAGGCTGCAGCAGCCGGAGGTCACGCTGTCCTCTCCGCCTGCCCCCAGCACGCCGCCCATATAGTCGCCGCCGGAGAGGGAGCACTTCACAAAGCAATCGCGGATCGTCGCGGCAGAATAGCCCGCGATACCGCCCACGCAGTCGCCGCCCGTGCTCTCCACGCTGCCGTAGCTCTCGCAGGCCCGCACGGCTCCCAGGTCCATGCGGCCCACCACGCCGCCGGCGTGGTCCTTCTTCGCGGAAACGGCGCCCCGGTTGACGCAGTCCTCGACAACGGCGACCGTGCGGAACTGGTAATCGAGCGACCGCGTGCCGTCCTTCGTCAGATCGTCCTCCGGGTCGAAGTCGAGCTCCACGGACAGGGAGCCCGCGATTCCGGCCACGTTCACGTCGCCGAGCACCTCGCCGCTGTTTTCAGAGCCGCTGATCCGCCCGGACTCGCTCTCGCCCTCCTCCTGATCGGAGGCGTCCTCGAAGGAGCCGGCGGCGTCGCTCTCCTTCACATCCTGGGCGCCCTGCTCAAGCAGATCGGCGATCACGCCCGCCTGGGCGTTGATGGCGCTCAGGTCGTCCAGCAGAGTGTCGGACGAGGCGGAGGCGGTGTCCTGCAGCTGCGCGGCCGTGTCAAGCATCTGCGAGAGGGCCGCGTCGAGCGCGTCCGCCTGGCCGGTCACCCCGCTGCCGACGGGGGTGAAGGAGATGGCGGGCTCCTCGGAGAGCGTCGCGGCGATATCCGCCAGCTGAGAGGAGGCGTCCTCCAGCGAGGACAGGGCCGTGTGCAGATACTGCGAGGCGGGTGTGAGCTCCTCGAGCGCCTCGCTGACCGGCTCTCCGATCGCCTCCAGCTCCTCAATCGCGGTGTCGGTGTGCTCTACGGCCTTGTCGAGCGAATCCTTGGCCTTCTCCGCGTCCTCCCCGGCGGCGTTCAGCTCGCTGAGCACGTCCTGGAGCGTGGCGTCGCCCTCCCCGTACAAAGCCTCCTGCGCCAGCTGAATCGCGCTGCTGAAATGGGCGGAGGCGCTCTCCCACAGCTCCGCTGCGCCGTCGAGCTCCTGCGTGGCCTGCTGCAGATGCACCGAGGCCTCCGCGCCCAGATCGCCGGCCTCCTCCGCCTTTTGGCGGCCCGCGCGAGCCGCACGGAGCCGTCCTCCAGGCTGGCGGCGGCGTCCGTCATGCTGTTCAGCACGCCCTCCGAGCGATCAATCACCCAGGCCAGGCGGGCGGAGGCGTCGTTGATCTCCTCCAGATTCTCGTTTCCCCAGTCGGTCAGGGCGCCGCCGAGCGCGGGCGCCGCGTCCTTTGCCGCCGTGATCTCCGCGTGCAGCTCGTCGAGGCTGTCGAAGACCTCGTCGGAGGACGTCCCGGCATGGGAGACGGCCTGATCCACGAGCGACTGCAGCGTGTCCAGCTCCGTTCCCAGGCGGGCAAGGGTGTCCTCGTCATAGCGCAGCGTAACCTGCGGCTCGAGCTGTCCGGCGATGCCGCCCACATCCTTGCGGCCGCGGACCGTGCCGGTGTTGCGGCAGCCGTCCAGATAGCCGGACTGCCTGCCGACGATGCCGCCCACGTTATAGCCCATGTGCTCATAGCCGACGCTTCCCGTACCAGAAAAAGAACGCCGTTCTCTCAGACAAGGAAAAGTGGATCCTCTTCCCCATCTGGTTCATCGCGCACTGCATCTCCAGGCTCACCCATCTGCACCAGATCCGTCTGGTCTCGGGCACCGGCATGTATACCTTCACCCTGATCGTCAACATCATCGGCATCGTCCTGGGCTTCCTCATGCTGTTCAGCCCTCTGTTCACCCTCTCGACCATCCGCTGCTTTGCGGGCTCGTATCTCATTCTGCTCGGCATCGACAGCATTGTGATGGCGGCCAGCCGCATGGGCATGCGGCGCTGAGCTCCGGCGGCAGGAAACCGGAGAGGAACGCTCCTCTCCGCCTGCCCCAAGCCCGCCGGCAGGGGCCGCGGCAACATCCGGCGAAATGGAAAACAATCCGGGGCCATCGTGAGCTGACACTCCGAATGGCCCCGGATTTTGCGCATTGTTTGAACGGAAGCAGGAAATGCACGGTCCAGCGAAGCGCGCCGCAAGCGGCGTTTACCCCGCGCGCCTCCCATCCTGCTTGCCGCCTGCCGCCGCTCTTCGCGCCATTCCGAATCCCTGTGCGGGCGCAGGCCCGCACCAGCATCCGCACCAACACAGGAGGACGATATGGAAGAAAAGCTTGACATTCGCATCCAAAGAACATACGCCGCGCTGACCGAAACGTTTCTGCAAATGATGCGGGAAATGCCGTTCGAGGACATTCGCATCAGCGAGCTGTGCGAGCGATCGATGATCCGCAAATCCACGTTTTACAAGCATTTCGGCGATAAGTCTGAGCTTCTGGCGTTTCTTATCCGCCAGGAGCTGGAAAGAAACAACGCCCGGCTGGAGAAGGAAGCCGCAAACGCCACCCCTGACGAGCGCTGCCGAAGGCTGATCGGCATGACTCTCGACCTGATCGAGGAGAACCGGGAGCTGCTTGAGTCTGCCGCTGAAAGCGAATCCTCTTCCCGGATTCTCGAGCTGGTGGCGGAACAGATCCTGCCGGACCTGCAGCGGCGTCTGCGCGAGGAGGCCAGAACGGGGACCGCTCTGCCGGCCGCTCCGGAGGTGTTGGCCTCCTTCTATTTCGGCGGACTGGTGGAGACGGTTCGCCGCTCTCTGAAGAAAGGAAGCTGTCTGAACACGCCCGCCCTCAAGGAGCAGCTCAGCACGCTGGTCTGCCGCTCCCTTCGCCCCGGCGCTGCAGATCGCTTCTCCCGTCCTCCCGTGTAGCGGCTGCCCCTTCTTTGCCGCAAACAGAAAAAGGCGCAGAGACCGCTCGCTTGTGCGATGGCCTCTGCGCCTTTTTGTTTTTGCCGAGTCAACCGCCTGAAAGCGGCGCTCCTTTAGGAATCTGCGCGCGGCGCCTGGAAAACGGAAGCCTCCTGCCGGGGACGGCAGCGCCCGTGAAGGGCGTCCGTCATTTCGCTTTGGGGAACTGCGGATCGAGAACAGACTTTTGGTGCGCCACACTCTGATCCCGGCCCTGATACATGATATAGTACGGCGGAATGCTGCTGACCTTTTCCAGCAGCTCCCGCTTGAGCTCGCCGATCTTGAGCGGATTCACCTTCGGCAGATCGCGCTCGGTGATGGGGCCCTCAATGCCGGCAAACTTCTTCATGCGCTCCAGGCGCTCGAAAAACTCGGGGTAATCCTTGACGGTGATGAAATAGCTCATCCATTTGGTCTTGTCAATCTGATTGAGGAATTTTTCCGGATGGCCGAACTTTTCATTCCGGCCTGCCAGATTGCGCCAGATGGTGAACAGCCCCAGGTCCTCCGTGTCGCGGTTGGTCTCCGCGATGTGGGTATTGTCGCCGAAGCGCGCGTTCGTCATCAGCGAGCCGCTGGTGACGAACACATAGTCCTTCTCCGCAACGGGGATCCGCGTCTGCGCTCCGTCCTGTCTGGCAAGGATTCCGTGAACGGTGTTGCACGGCTCGTCCATCTCCAGATCATAGACCGCGCAGCCGTACTGGAATTTGACGCCCTTGCCCTCCAGCCAAACCATCAGGGGCCTGATGATGGAGTCGTACTCGTTGCGCTTTGTGTGAAGGATTCCCTCCAGATAATCGATGCGGTTGGCAAGGCCATTGTCATATGTCAATTATCTTGCTCAAAACGGTCCCGGTTTTCTTTTTATTTCGCAGATCCGGATGAGGTCGTCCCTGCGCACCAGGGGCTCGCCGCCGGTGTAAATGTACATATAGGTTCCCAGGGCCTTGCCCTGGCGGATCACGGAATCAATCGTTTCCAGGCTGAGATTGAGCTGGTTGCCGTACTCGGCAGCCCAGCAGCCCATGCAGTGCATGTTGCAGGCGGAGGTGGGATCCAGAAGAATCGCCCAGGGGACGTTGCACCCCTCCCGCTCCTTGACCTCGTTCTGCACCGCGCTGCCCTTGAGGCTGGCGTTCATGAGGAAATTCTGGAAAAACGCCTTGCGCACGCCGGGATCCAGCTCGTACACCCGCAGAATCAGCTGATACCAGTTATCCTTCCGGCGGATCGCCTCGCGGACGGCGCTGCGCTGGCTCTGATACCAGCCCTCGGGAGAAAATCGATCCACCAGAGCCATCAGCTTCGGAATATTCTCCTCCGGGTTTCCCTCGATATATTGCAGAGCCTGCTGAATCGCGAAATTCTGCATTTTTTCTTTCACTGAACCCATACCCTGACTTCCTTCCTTATCCAGGCCTACAACATGCGTTCCGACCATTCCCTGTTCCGGATCGGCCCCTTCTCCAACCATAAGCTGAACTGGGCATGCCTCATATCGTTCCTTCTGGTGGATCTGGTGCTGTTCACGCCGGTGCGCACCGCCTTCAGCCTGACCGTTCTTCCGCTGCAAACGTATCTTGCCGGCTTCGGCCTCGCGCTGGCGCCTGTGGCTGTGATGGAGCTTTCGAAGGCTCTCGGCCTCATCCGGCATCGGAATCCGCCCCGCTGAGCCCTTCCCGCCGGTCCGCCCGCGCGTCAGGCCAAGTCTCCCGCCGCCTTGATCTTCACGCGCACCGTGTTGCCGGGATAGTACTGCAGGGGGACGTCCTCCGCGTCGATGATCTCCACCGTCTCCCGGATGGCGCCCGCGGCGACGGCCAGCTCCGCCGCCTCGGCCTTTGCCTTCTCCAGCGCCTCCTCGCGGGGCGTTTTGTCGTAGTCGATCAGCTGCTCATAGGTGCCGCTCACCTTCGAGATGGCGGAGCCGATCGCGTTGGCGACGCTGCCGAACTCGTCCTGCGTGACGCTTCTCGCGCCCGCGAGCTTCTGCGGCAGGATGATGGAGCCGCCGCCCACGAGAATCACGTCGACGTCCTCGGAGGAGACCTTCATCGCGTCGAGCGAATCCTCGCACAGCGTGCGGATGGCGTCGAGCGCCTTTTGGGCGAAGTCCTCGCTCAGGTGAGCGACCAGCGCCCGGTCTCCCAGCTCCGCCATGCCGAGGCGGACGGCGATATCGGTGGCCGTGCAGACGTCTCCGCCGAAGCAGAGGGCCTTTTCCGTAATCTGATAGCCGACGGAGTCGGGACCGACCGTGACCGTCCCGTCCTCCCGCTGGCGGACGATGGAGCCGCCGCCGAGACCGATGGACACGACGTCCGGCATCCGGAAATTGGTGCGCACGCCGCCGATGGTGACGGCGACGCCGGACTCGCGCGGGAAGCCGTTCTGGATCACGCCGAGATCGGTCGTGGTGCCGCCCACATCGATGACGACGGCGTTCTTGAGCCGGCTCAGGTAGCAGGCGCCGCGGATGGAATTCGTGGGGCCGCAGGCAATCGTCAGGATCGGATAGCGGCGGGCGTAGTCCATCGTCATCAGGGTGCCGTCGTTCTGCGAGAGATAGACCTGGGCGTTGGTGATGCCCTCGTCGGCCAGAGACTGGGCGAAGCCCTCTGTGAACGACTGCGCCACCTGATAGAGGGAGGCGTTGAGGATGGTGGCGTTCTCCCGCTCGATCAGGCCCATGGAGCCGATCTCGCTCGAGATCGAGACATGGACGTCCTCGCCCATGATCTCCCGGCAGAGCCTGGCGGCCTCGACCTCATGATCGCTGCGCACGGTGGAGAACACGCAGGAGATAGCCACCGACCTGACGCCCTTTTCCCGCAGCTCCTCAAAGAACGCGGCGGCAGCGGCGGCGTCGAAGGGTGCGAGCTCCTTGCCGTCGTACTCGAAGCCGCCGCCGACCACGGCGGTCTGCACGGCGATCCGCCTGAGATCCGGCGACCAGTCGACCATGGGCGGAATCCCGCGGGAGGCGGGAGCGCCGATGCGCAGCACGCCGATGGGCGCAAGGTGTTTGCGCTCCACAATCGCGTTGGTGCAATGCGTCGTGCCCAGCATGGCCTGCCCGATCTCCGCGCGGTTGACGCCAGATTGGTCGAGCACCGCCCGCACGGCGTTGAGGATGCCGTCGTAGATATTGGCGGTCGTGTGCTGCTTGACGGAAGCGACCACCTTCAGATTTTCGTCAATCAGGACGGCGTCCGTGTTGGTGCCGCCCACATCAATTCCCAGCTTGTACATGATCAGCAGCCTCCTTTGCAGCGCTCCTCGAGCGGAATGTAGTCCGTGTCCACGCCGAAATAGCGCGGGCCCACCAGCTTGAGGCCCTCCGGCGTCCTCCACAGGGGGAAGCACTTGAGGCCCACGACCAGCACGCGCTTGCCGTATTTCAGGGCGTCCGTCGGCACGGGGGTGAACGTCTCCGTGTCGACCAGGCAGATGAGGTCGGGCGTCGTCGCCATCAGCCTGCCCTCCACCACGGCGGTGAGGTTCTCGTTCTGGAATTCGACATAGGCGGTTTTCCCCTTGTCCTCGCCGATGCCGTCGAGCACCACCTTGCCGAAGTTGAAGCCGCTTCTCACCTCGCGGAGCACGTCGCTGATCTTGCCCTTGAAGAGGCGGAAGCCCTCCGTGATCTCGAGGAAGGCCTCCTCCGGCGTTTTGCCGGCCGTCTCCTTCACCTTTCGGATGGCGGAGCCCAGCGTCTCGCTGCGGGTAACGATGCCGCGCACGCCGTACTCCTTCATGAACCTGCCCTCCATGGCGTACAGCGAAACGGACACCGAGCCGCCGCAGGCCATGGTGACGGCGCGCGCCATCTCCTCCGTCCACTTGTTGGTGACGGTGCGGAAGATGCAGGAATTGCCCTTCTCGTCCACCATCGCCATGGGGGTCGCGGAGCCGCCGCCGATGGTGAAGGTGACCATCTGCAGCTCGGGGAAGGCGCGCCCCATGCCGTCGCAGTCCACCAGCGGCAGGCCGAGGCGCGCCGCGGCCGCGATGGGCAGCATGGAGTTGACGCCGCCGGCCTCGATCGGCATGAAGGCGTAGATGGGCTTGCCGTAGAAGGTGGAGACCGTCTCGTAGAGGGTTTTGTACTCGCCGCCGCCGATCGCCTTCTCGCAGAGGACCGTCGGCGCGCCCATCATGGCGATCGGCACCACGAGGGCGTCGTCCGGCACCTCGTCCGGATCGAGCATGGTGACGGGCCCGCACTCCTGCACGGCGCCGATGGCCACCAGCTTGCCCACGTAGGGGTCGCCGCCGCCGCCCGCGCCCAGCAGCGCGGCGCCCAGGGCGATGTCTTCGATTTCAGGAATCCCGATTTTACGCAATGAAAACACTCCTGTTCCGTTTTAGAATATGCGGACAGGGCACAGCCTTTTCCGCTGTGCCCCGCGCGGCGGAAAGAGACGCCTCACGCGCTCTTTTCCGCTTTTTTGTTTCCGGTTGCCTTCACAAGAAGAATGTAGAGAATCAGCGAGACGGCGATGCCGTTGATGGGGCCGATGAAGAAGGGGACGTTCAGGAAGGCCAGGGCGGGAATGGAGGCAAAGGTGCCGCCCGTCACGCAGGCGACCAGGGCTCCCGCCAGAAAGGCGAGGATGCCGGGGGCGTAAAAGCCCTCGCGCACCGCGAAGCGCTCGAGCTTTCCCTTGCCCAGAATCCAGTAGTCGGCAATCATGACGCCGATCAGGGCGGGCACGACGGCGGAGAGCAGCGTCAGGAAGCTCTGGATCGAATTGAGGATCCCGGCGGCCGCGAGCGCGGTGCCGATGACGCCGGAGACGGCGGTGGTGAGCTGGCTCTTCTTCTCATCCTGGCCGAGCAGGACGGAGAGCGCCAGGCCGCCGGAGTAGGCGTTGGAGACGTTCGTCGTCCAGGTGGCGAGCACGAGCGCGATCAGCCCCAGCAGCGGAAGGCCCGCCGTGGACAAAAACACGCTGATATCGTAGGAGCCGGTGCAGATGGCGAGGATGCCGCCCAGCAGGAGCACCACCAGGCCGGCGGGCAGCACGCCGAGGATGGAGGACTTCACCACATCCCCGCGGCTCTTTGCGAACCGGCAGTAATCGCCGGAAATGGCCGCGGCCACCACGAAGGAGCCCACCGTGAGGCTGATGCCGCTGACAAAGCTGATGGGGGCGGCGGGCTGGTAGCCGTTCAGGGCGGCCGCCCGGCCGGAAATGAAGTTGTCGATCAGCGCGTAGAGCAGAACGACGCCCAGCAGCGGGACGGCGATCTTGTTGAGCCATTTGAGGCCGCTGAAGCGGAAGCAGGCAGTCAGCAGCATGATGACGCCCCACACCACGGAGGAAATCCAGACCGGGATCTGCACGCCGGTCATGCTCTCCACCATGGAGGAGAAGGACGAGCCGCAGACGTCCGCCTGAATGCCGAACCAGCCGACGCAGGAGATGGCGAGAATGGTGCTGATGATGTACTGCGCGCCCTTTTCGCCGAGCGCGCCGCCGGCCATCACGGCGGTGGGCAGGCCCGTGTCGCAGGCGTGCATGCCCATGAAGCTCATCAGCACGCAGATCAGCGCGTAGCCGATGAAAATTGCGAGGGCGGCCATGCCGAGCGACAGCCCCGCGCCGATCATGCCGCCGATCATCAGCGCCGGCACGCAGATCATCGCCCCGATCCACACCATGGTGATGGAGCCCCAGCTCTGCCGCTCCTCTTCCCTGATTTGAAAGCCCGTTGGTTTTTTCATGTCGTTTCTCTCCTCAACTTTCCGTTCACCGGAGCCCGAGCTCCGATTCTTTCTCTGATTATAGACAAAGGCTGAGGAAAAAACATTGTTGATCGGGATAAAGTTTCCGCTTTCGCCGTTGTCCCTTCGGACAATGACGAAAGCGGGTGCAGAGACGCGGCTGCTTCCTTCCCTCGCTCAGGCGTGCTGCAGAATCCGCCGCAGGGCGAGGGCGTATATCAGGTTTTTGGACTGCGGGATGTCCCCCACATGGAAGCCGAGCAGGTTGCCCGCCTTCTGCAGGCGGTATTTGACGGTGTTCTTGTGGACAAAGAGATGAGCGGCCGTCTCGGTGACGCTGGAATTCTTGTCCAGCAGGAAGACCGTCAGCGTGCCGACGATCTCCGCCCCGTCCTTCCCCGCCAGGATCGGATCGAGCAGCGACAGATACCGCCGCACGGCGTTCTTCCCCTGCGCGGCGATCTCGCAGCACTCGCGGACAAATTCGACCTCCGAGAAGGTGAAGAAGGGCCGCAGCGGGAACACCTTGGCGCTGTCCTCCAGATAGGCGCGGTTCGTCTCATACGCATACTTGGCGTCCGCCGTGTATTGGAGCAGCGGACAGCGCGTCACGCAGGCGTCCAGGCCGTTCTCCCCGCAGAAGCGCGCCAGGGCGTTCGTCCACTCGTCCATCTCGTGCAGCGTCCGGGCGCCGACGGGGAAAATCAGGATATCCCGCTCGTAATGCTCGCACAGGCCGAGCGGCGTGTAGAGCGAGGAGAGCTCGGCGACGGCCTTCGTCCACGGGGACAGATCGCCGCCGCTTCTGCTCCTGAGAATCCACATATCGCTCAGGGAGGCGACGTCGATGTGATAGAGCGCGCCGAGGCGGCGCATCTTGATCGGCTCGTCCTGAATGATCGCCCGCGTCAGCTCCGACAGATCCGTCTGGTCGTGCGTTTTCCCCCACACGCCCATGCTCACGCGCACACCCTCCACCGCCTGCTTCCAGAGCAGCTGGTCGAGCTTCCCGCGCTCCGAGAAGGCGAAGAGATACATCCTCCCGCCGTTGCTGGGGTGGATCTCCGCCTGATATACCCACAGCGTCTGCTCCCCGCGGATTTCCCAGGAGCGGTCGCCGCCGCGCCTATCCGTCCGGCGCAGGAGCTCCGCCCAGGAAATGTTCTGGTTTCGCGGCCACGAAGCCTCGCTGAGCACCTGATATTCGGAATCGGTGATGACGGCCGACGCCCGCAGCCTGTCGCTGGTGATGCGCAGGATGGTCTTCACGCTCTGCTGGCTGGGGGGAACCTTCGTCATCTGCTCGAGCAGATCGACGGTGAAGGTCGGGTTGTTGAGCTCATCCCGCACAATCGCGTCCATGGCCTCGTGGATCAGCTCGCCGTAGCGCAGGTTGGGCTCGTTCTCCGGCATACAGATCAGGACGAAGTCGAGCTCCTCCGCCACCTGGATGACCCGCGGATCGACGCGCGGGAGGATCAGGCCGACGTAGTACAGCACAATCCCCACCTCGCCCGCCATGGCGAACATCCGGATGTTGCTGCACTGGGCCTCCACGTCGTCGGCGATGTTGCAGAAGCCCGTCAGGATGATCTCGCTTCCCCAGAAATCGATGCTCTCGAAGAGCTTCTTCTGCATCTGCGTGGGATTGGAGTATTCCAGCACGGTCACGCTCGTCACAATCCTGTCCAGACTTTTCCTCCCCGCCAGCACCCTGGCGCGCCGCAGGCATGGGAGCTTCAGCAGCTGGGAAACCGTCAGACTCATGGATACCACCTCCTGCCGCAAGCTGCGCTCTCGTTTTCTTTATCATAGCACAGCCGCGGCCTGTTCGCAAACAAAACGCAGCCAGGCCGCCGGGCTCTCTTCCGGCGCGGGAAAAAAACGGGACCGCTTTGAGCGGGCGGCGCTCAAAACGGTCCCTGGTTGATTCGGCGTCAAAGCTTTTCTGCTTGCCGCGCCACGCCGTTCCGGCGGTTCAAATACCAATAGAAGCCGACGTTCAGCAGGATGCCGACCGCCGTGGAGACCGCCGAGAGGCCGGACGTGGAGCCGAACCGGCCCACCACCAGCAGGTCGACGGCTCCGTAGGCGGCCTGCAGAATCAGGGCCCCGAGGATGGGGACCATGAACCATACCAGCTTTTTCAGAATGCTTCCCTGTGTGAAATCTGCGTTGCTCTTATTCAACGGTGGTTCTCCTTTCCGCCATGATTTGATAAAACCGCGCAATCGTTCGGATCGTGCAGTCGACGTCCTCCTCGGAGAGATCCGCGAGAAACGGAGCGAGACGCTCGAAATACAGCTCATTGTATTTGCGGGACAGCTCCCTTCCGGCCTGCGTGATGGAAACGTAGGTGATACGCCCGTCCTCCGGGGAGGTTACCTTGCAGAGATAGCCCTTTTTCTCCATCGCCTTCACCGTGCGGGTGACGCCCGGGCGCGGGAGGCTGAGCGCGTCGCTGATATCGGAGACCTTGACGCCCGCTCCCTTTTTCTCCAGCGAAGCGATCGTATCCAGATACTGAATATACGACGGGATGACGCCCCTGGGCAGAGCCGGGAGCAGATCCCGGACCCGCTTGGCCTGATAGCAGGCGTCAAAGAGGGCCTTGATTTTTTCGTTTGTCATCTGCCTTCCCCCTCAAATAGTTACCAATGGTAATTATAGAAGCAAAGCTTCGCTTTGTCAATGGCTGCAACATAGAAATGGCAATTTTTCCGGCAAATGAAGCCTGCCGGCGGAATACAGCTCTTCGGGGATGTGAGCTCCGGAGCCTGCCTGCCGCCTCAGGCGCGGATCGCCGGCGCCCCGCGGCGTTCACCCGGAAACGACGCGGGGCGGCGAGGGCCAGCGGCAGGCTGGCTGGGCAAGCGCCGGGCACCGCAGTCTCGTTCGAATTTGAGCGGCGCGCGATCCGGCGGAACAACCGTACCCGCGCACAAAACGCCTCTTCCCGGAGCGTTTACGCTCCTGCCTGTGATAGCGGAAGCCTGTCTCCGGCAGATTTTCCGGCACAGCGCGAAAGCCCTGCCCGGTGCAGAACCGAGCAGGGCTTTCCACTTCTGTCTCTATCGCTTTTCTCTCTGGACACGACGCGGCCCCTGCGGCCGAGAAGGCTTTGCCGTCAGTCGTAGTCCGTTTCCCATTTCAGGAAGCTGCCGTTTCTGGCGTCAATCTCAAACTCATACTCCGTCTTCCCCTCGCGCAGCTCGCCCTCATAGATGGGAATGCCGTCGTCGTGGTCGAAGGAGATCTCGATCAGCGTCGCGTTGGGGGCCTTGGCCTGGGCCAGCGCCTTCGCCTCGTCCATGGAGACGGTCACGCCGGCCGTGGAGGGAGCGTCGGAGGGATCGTAGTCGCTCTCGCGCTTGAGGATCGCTCCGCTCTGCGCGTCGATGGTGTACTCGTACTCCGTGCCGCCTGCGTAGAAATCGATCTCATACTCCCAGCGCCCGTCGTCGCGCTCAAGCTCGAGCTGGGTGAACGTGGCAGCCGAGGCGTCCACGCCCGCGTCCTGCAGCGCCAGCTCCTTCGCGCGGCTCTCCGAGACGGAGACGGAGGACGTCGTGCCGGAGGAGGCCGGAGCGGAGGACGTCGTACCGGAAGAGGCCGTGCCGGAGGATGTCGTGCCGGAGGAGACCGGAGCGGAGGACGTGGAGCCGGAGGGCTTCGCGCCGGTTTGCGCGGTCTCGCTTTCCCGCTTGAGGATGGCCCCGGTTGCGGCGTCGATGTCATACTCATACTTGCCCGCCGCCGTGTAGAATTCGATCTCATACTCCCAGCGGCCGTCGTCGCGGTCGAGCTCCACCTTGCCGAAGGTGACGTCGGAGGCGGAGAGCCCGGCGTCGGTGAGCGCCGCCTGGCGGGCGGCCTCCTCGCCGATCAGCCCGTCCGTGCCGGAGCCGGAGGAGGAAGAGGAGACGGCGCGGGTCTTCTTCGAGAGCACGCTGCCGTCGAGGGCGTCGATGTCGTACTCATACTTCGTGCCGCCGCTGACAAACTCGATCTCGTAGAGGCTGCGGCCGTCGTCGCGGTCGAGCGCGGCCTTGGTGAAGGTGGGCGAGGAGACGCCCGCGTCCTTCACGGCGGCCTCCTTCGCCGCCTCGAGGCCGATCACGTCGCCGGAGGCCAGCGGGCTGACCTCGGTCTCGCGCTTGACGATCTCGCCGGAGGTCGCGTCGATCTCATACTCATACGTCGTCTTCTGGTCGTAGAACTCCACGTCGTAGACGACGCGCCCGTCCTCCCAGTCGAGAGAGAGCTTCTGCACGGTGACGGCGGAGGCGGAGAGCCCGGCGTCGGCCAGGGCCGTGTCGCGGGCCTCGGTCTCGCTGATGTATCCCTGTGTGCTCACGGAGCCGCTGCTGGCCACGGTGGTGATCTCCCCGGCGTTGGCCAGGATGTTGAGCTCGCGGATCGAGAGGACGGCGAGCTCCTCGAAGGTATACTGCGTGTTTTCGGCCAGAATGCCCTCGATGAGGGAGGCCTTGCCGGTGGAGATGCCGCAGGCCTCGGCCTTGCTCCTGAGCTCGTCGCTCACGGAGAGCGTCTGGCTGAGGATGGAGCCCTCGATGTTGTTCGAGCCGAGGATCTGGTCAATCTCGTCGACAAGCTGCTGCTGCAGGGCGGCGGCCTTCGCCTCGTCGCCGTTCTCCACGGTGATGAGGATCGAGTTGGCGATATCGCTCAGATAGCCGTTGCGCAGCATCGAGCCGATGATGGCGTTCGTCGCCACGTTGAGATCGGTGCCCGTGAGGTCCATGTCGAACAGGATCTTCGAGGCGTCCGCGTTGAGCGGCTCGGCGGAGAGCACCTTCTCCTGGCGGCTGACCTCGAGGCGAATGCTGGGGTTCACGTCAAACGCGACAATGGAGTCGACGGCGTACACGTTCTGATATCCGAGAAAGCCTCCGATCCCTCCCACGAGGAGGAGGCAGAGAGCGGCAAGTCCGATGGCGAGGCCGCGGATTCCTGCCCTTTTGCGCGGGGATTCGCTGGTAGCTGCGTTCGTCATCACAAAATTCCTTCCTTTCTGTTGCTCGCAGGCAGAGAGGACGGAGCCGAGAACGTCGGGGGCGCTTTTCTGCGCGGCGCTGTTGAGCCAGCGCTTGATTTCCTTGTTTTTCATACGCCCTCCTCCTCTGAAAGCTGTCTGCGCAGCCGTTTCATGGCGCGGTGATACTTGGAAAGAACAGTGTTCAGCGGCAGCTCCAAAAACGAAGCGACCTCGCGGAAGCGAAAGCCGGATACCGCGTGCAGGGTGACGATCTGCCGCTCCTCCTCGCTGAGGCTTTGCAGCGCGGCGGAGAGCACCAGGCGCTCCTCGCGGCAGAGGCTCGGATCCTCCCACGGCTCCGGGCCGGCCTCCTCGGGCACCTCGCCGCGGATTTTCCGGCGGCGGTGCGTCATCATGGCCTTGTTCCGGGCGATGGCGTACAGCCAGGCCCGCGAGTGCCCCTCGGGCCGGTACCGCCCGGCGGCGGTGAAAACGTCGAGGTAGGTGTCCTGCAGGGCGTCCCGCGCGTCGGCACTGTTCTTTAACAGGGAAAGCAGGTACGCATAGAGCGGGGCCTGGGTCAGGTGATACAGCGTTTCGAGGGCGGCCGTGTCCCCGCCGGCGATCGAGACGATCAGCCGCTCCGTCTGCTGTTCATTCCAGGCCGGTCCGCGCTGTGCGGCCGGTTCGCTGAGTGTGAAGAAAATCATGTCCGTTTTTCTCCTGTCATCAATAGATTGCATGGGACGCTCATTTTATTGCAGAGATATCCAAAAAATTTTTTGCTTGATTTGTTGGAATTCCAACATCCTTTCCGCTCCCTCTGTGGTATGCTGAGAGCACAATGAGGCAAGCAAACCCGAAAACCGGCACACAAGGAAAGGACAGGAATTTCTATGATCAGAAAAATTATACACATTGACGCGGAAAAATGCAATGGCTGCGGCGCGTGCGCGCAGGCCTGCCACGAGGGCGCGATCGGCATGGTGAACGGCAAGGCCGTCCTCCTGCGCGAGGACTACTGCGACGGCCTCGGCGACTGCCTGCCCGCCTGCCCCACGGGCGCCATCACCTTCGAGGAGCGCGAGGCCCCCGCCTATGACGCCGCCGCCGTGGAGGAGGCGAAAAAGAACAGGCTGGCGGAAACGCCCCTTCCGTGCGGCTGCCCCGGCAGCCAGTCCCGCGCCCTGACGCCGCCCGCCGCGCCCGCGTCCACGCCCGCCTCCGCCCTGCCCGGGGCGGAGCCTGCCAGCGAGCTGCGCCAGTGGCCGGTGCAGATCAAGCTCGCCCCCGTCAGCGCCCCCTACTTCGACGGCGCGAAGCTGCTCATCGCCGCCGATTGCACCGCCTACGCCTTCGCCGCCTTCCATCAGAGGTTCGTGCGCGGCCGCGTCACGCTGATCGGCTGCCCGAAGCTCGACAGCGCCGACTACAGCGAGAAGCTGGCCGAGATCCTGCGCCGCAACGACATCCGCAGCGTCTCCGTCGTGCGCATGGAGGTGCCGTGCTGCGGCGGGATCGTCGCGGCCGTGCAGAAGGCGCTCGCCGCGAGCGGCAAGCAGCTGCCCTGGCACGTGACGACCATCTCCGTGCGCGGCGAGATTCTCGAGGAGCTCTGATTCCCCGCCCGGCTGTGCCCGCCGCTTTTCGCGCGAACTCGGCGCGGAGCTGCGGCCGGCGACCCCGCGCGGCCCGGCGGCTGAAAAGGGCGCGCGGCAAAAAAATCGTGCGTTCTCCCTTTTCCGCGCCGCGTTTCTGATCTATAATAGGAAGCAGACCGCGGCTCCCGCCCGGAGACCGCCGGATTTCAGCACGGAAGAGGGAACAGTCACATGGATTATATGAAGGAATCGCTCCGCCTGCACGGAGAATGGCAGGGAAAGATCGAGGTCGTCTGCCGCGCGCCGCTGCAAACGCGCGACGATCTCTCGCTCGCCTACACGCCAGGCGTCGCCGCGCCCTGCCTCGAGATTCAGAAGCACCCCGAGCAGAGCTTCACCCTGACGCGCCGCGGCAACACCGTGGCCGTCGTCACGGACGGCACCGCCGTCCTCGGCCTCGGCGATATCGGCCCGGAGGCCGGCATGCCCGTCATGGAGGGCAAATGCGCCCTGTTCAAGTCGTTCGCGGATGTGGACGCCATCCCGATCTGCGTGCGCTCCAAGGATGTTGACGAGATTGTGCGCACCGTCAGCCTGATCGCGGGCAGCTTCGGCGGCATCAACCTCGAGGACATCGCCGCCCCGCGCTGCTTTGAGATCGAGCGCCGCCTCAAGGCGGTCTGCGATATCCCCGTTTTCCACGACGATCAGCACGGCACCGCCGTCGTCGTGGCCGCCGCCTTCCTCAACGCCTGCCGGCTCACCGGCAGAAAGCCCGCGGAGGTGCGCGGCGTCGTCAACGGCGTCGGCGCGGCGGGCACGGCCATCGCCGACTTCCTGCTTGAGCTCGGCGTGGGCGAGCTGATCCTCTGCGACAAGAACGGCATCCTCGTGGAGGGCGACCCCTCGCTGAGCGAGGCGCACGCCGCCATGGCCCGCCGCACGAACCCGCGCCGCGTCACCGGCAAGCTTGCCGACGCCATGCGGGGCGCGGATCTCTTCGTGGGCGTCTCCGCCCCCGGCATCGTGACGGCCGATATGGTGCGCTCGATGGCCCCGAAGGCCATGGTCTTCGCCATGGCGAACCCGGTGCCGGAGATCCTCCCGGACGAGGCGCAGGCCGCCGGAGCCGCCGTCGTCGGCACGGGCCGCAGCGATTACCCGAACCAGATCAACAACGTGCTCGCCTTCCCCGGCATCTTCCGCGGCGCGCTCGACGTGCGCGCGAGCGATATCAACGGCGAGATGCTGATCGCCGCCGCCCAGGCCATCGCCTCCTTCATCCCGCAGGAGGAGCTCTCCGTCTCCAACCTCCTGCCGAGCGCTCTGGATCGCAGGGTTTCCGCCGCCGTGGCCGCCGCCGTGGCAGAGGCCGCCCGCCGCTCCGGCGTCGCCCGCGCGTAACCTCCGCGTCATATCCCTCCCCGCCGTGCATAAGCATGGCATGGGGAGGGATTTTTTATGTTCGCTTCGTTTCGGCTTCGTTTTTGGAGGATCGCCGCCGTGGCGGCGGCCCTGGCGCTCGGCTGCTGGGCCGGAGCGCTGGCGCGATCGGCCGCGCTCTCGCGGCCCGCGTCCACCGTCCCGGAGAACGGCGTCGCGCTGCCCGCCGTCATGTATCACGGCCTGCTGCGCGATCCGGGCCTGCAGGGGACGTATGTGATCGATCCCGCGCTCTTCGAGAGCGACCTTGTCTATCTGCGGGAGCACGGCTACACGCCGGTGCACATCGCCGACCTGCTGGCCTGGGCGGACGGCGCGGGCCAGCTGCCGGAAAAGCCGATCCTGCTCACCTTTGACGACGGGGCCTACAACAACTATGTCTACGCCTTCCCGCTCGCGCAGCGGTACGGTATGAAGATCATCGTGTCCCCCATCGGCTGCTGGGCCGATCGGTACAGCGAGACCGGCGAGGAGAACGCCGCCTACTCCACCCTCACCTGGGAGAGAATGCGGGAGATGCTCGGCAGCGGCCTGGTCGAGCTGCAAAACCACACCTACAACCTCCACAGCGCGGAGAACGGCCGCCTCGGCAGCGGGCGCAGGGAGGGGGAGAGCGAGGAGGCATACGCCGCCGTGCTCCGCGAGGACCTCGGCAGGATGCAGGAGCGGATGGAGGCGGAGCTCGGCGCCCCGGCTTCCTGCTTCGTCTATCCCTTCGGCTCCATCGGCGAGGGCGAGGAGGCGATCGTCAAAAGCCTCGGCTTTCGCTGCACCCTTACCTGCGACAGCCGCATAAGCTATATCACACGGGACGCTTCCTCCCTCTTCGGCATCGGGCGCAGGCTGCGCCCGCCGGACTGCTCGAGCGAGGAGTTTTTCGGCTCGTACCTGCCGGAGTAAGAAAAGCCTCCCGAACGCTATGGAGAAGGAGACACGAACGTATGCCAATCATTTTTCTCAGCCCGTCCCTGCAGCCCTTCAACCAGTATGTGGGCGGCGGCAACGAACAGCAGTATATGAACGAGGTGGCCGACGCGATGGAGCCGATGCTGCGCGCCAACGCCATCCGCTTCACCCGCAGCAAAATCGGGGAGAGCCTGGCGGAGGTGATCCGCCAGTCGAACGCGGGCAATTACGATCTGCATCTGGCCCTGCACTCGAACGCGGCGGGCGAGTCGATGAGCGGGCAGCTCAACGGCGCGGATATGTATTACTATCCCTACAGCGCGCGCGGCAAGCGGGCGGCCACGATTCTCGCCGAGAATTACAAAAAGATCGCCCTAGACCCGAACCGCGTGCAGGCTCTGCCCACGACGAAGTTGGTGGAGGTGACGAAAACAAACGCTCCCGCCGTGCTCGCCGAGGTGGAATACCACGACAATGAGGCGGGAGCGAACTGGATCCGCTCGCATATCTGCGAGATCGCCGCCAACCTCACAGAGGGGCTGACGATCTATTTCGGCCTTCCCTACATCGCGGAGACGGAGCCGCCGCGCTGCGCCGTCGTCGTGACGAAAGAGAGCCCGCTCAACCTGCGCGCCCGCCCGGATCTGCACGCCCCCGTCGTGGCACGCATCCCGCGCGGCGCGTCGGTGATGGTGTACGGCGAGTGGAAGGGCTGGGCGGTCGTCGGCTACCAGGACGCCCTCGGCTACGCCGACGCCGCCTATCTGCGCTGAGCTATTTTTTCCGCCGCTCCAGACGGCCGGCCAGGGCGCGCAGCTTTTCCCCGAGCTCTGCCGCCCGCGGGGAGGCGAGGGCGCGGTGCATGCCGAGAAAGACGCCCACGGCGGCCAGCAGCAGCGGCGGCAGGGCCGCGGCCATCGGCACGGTGAAGACGGTGAGGGAGAAAAGGTCGCGGAAGCAGACGACGGCCACCGTGAAGCCGCCCACCATCGCCGCGCTGAGGATGGCCCGCGGCACGTTGTAGGGCAGGCTGATCCGGATGAGCGTCAGAAAGCCCGCGAAAGCCGTCTGGCACACGGCCATCGTTGAGAGCTGCCGCTGATCGAAGCCGAGAAGGGCGGAGACGGGCAGCAGCAGCACGATGCCGCAGATCATCGCAGCCGAGCCGGGCAGCGCCTGGCGCAGCACGTTGGAGATGAAGTGGCCGCGGATGCGGTCCTTGTTTGGCTCGAGGGCCAGCAGGAAGGACGGAATGCCGATGGTGACGGCGTTGATGAGCGTGAACTGGATCGGCTCGAAGGGGTAGGCCGCTGTAAGGAAGAGGAAGAGCACGGCGATCACGGCCGAGAACATCGACTTGACGAGGAAGAGCGAGGCGGAGCGCTGCAGATTGTTGATCGAGCGCCGCCCCTCGCGCACCACGCGCGGCATGCTCGCGAAGTTGGAGTCGAGCAGCACGAGGTTCGCCACCGAGCGGGCCGCGTCGCTGCCCTGCGCCATGGCCACGCTGCAGTCGCTCTCGCGCAGCGCCATCACGTCGTTGGCGCCGTCGCCCGTCATGGCCACGGTGTGGCCGTTCGCCTGCAGGGCCTGCACCAGGGCGAGCTTCTGGTCCGGGGTCACGCGCCCGAAAACGGCGTAGTCCTCCGCCTTCGCCCGCAGCTCCTCCTCTGTCATCGAGGAGGCGTCGACACAGCGGTCGGCGTCCGGCAGGCCCGCCCGCCTGGCGATGCTGGCCGCCGTGGCCGCGTTGTCGCCGGAGATGACCTTAAGCGTCACGCCCTGGTCGGCGAAGTAGCGCAGCGTCTCCGGGGCGCTCTCGCGGATTTTGTCGCTGATCAGCACCAGGCCCAGCGGCTGCGGCGCGGGCGGCAGCTCCTTCCCGCAAAAGGGCTGCCCGGAATGGGCCAGCAGCAGCACGCGGCTTCCGTCCGCCGAGCACCGCTCCACCGCCTCCTGCACAAGGGGGAAGCGGTCCCGCAGCACAAACTCCGCCGCGCCGAGGATATAGCTGCCGCGGCCGCGGAACGAGGCTCCGCTCCACTTGCGCGCCGAGGAGAAGGGGATCACCTGCTCCGCCTGCCAGCCCGGCGAGCCCTTGCAGCCCTCCCGCAGGGCGGAGGTCGTGGGGCTGTTTTCGCCTCCCGCCTCCATCAGGGCCGCCACGGCGTCGCGCAGTCCGTCCTCCGGCGTGTCCGCCAGCGGGAGAATGCCGTCGAGCTGCATGCTGCCCTCGGTGATGGTGCCCGTCTTGTCCAGGCAGAGCACGTCCACGCGCGCGAGCGTCTCGATCGAGTACAGGTCCTGCACGAGCGCCTTGTGCCGCGCGAGCCGCAGCACGCTCACCGCGAGAACCACGCTTGTGAGCAGCACCAGCCCCTCGGGCACCATGCCCACCAGCGAGCCGACGGTGACGACGATGCCCTGCCGGTAGGTCTGCTGGGAGAGGAAAACCTGCTTGCCCAGCATCAGAACGCCGATCGGCACCAGGGCCACGCCGATGAAGCGGATGATGCGGTTGACGCTGGTGAGGATCTCGGAGACGGCCCGCTTCGGCCGTTTGACGGTTTTGACGATGGCGGCAGCATAGTTCTCCTCGCCCACGTGCTCCACCCGCGCGCGCACCGCCCCGCTGACGAGAAAGCTGCCCGAGAGCAGCAGATCGCCCTCGCGCTTTTCCACCGGCTCGCTCTCGCCCGTGATCAGCGACTCATTGACCTCGCAGCCGCCGCGCAGCACCACGCAGTCGGCGCACACCTGGTTGCCTGCCTCCAGCACGGCCACGTCGTCGAGCACCAGCTCGTTGACCGGAAGCTGCACAATTTTCCCGTCCCGCACCGCGCGGGCCTTCGGGGCGGCGATCAGCGAGAGCTTGTCGATGGTGCGCTTGGCTTGGATCTCCTGGAAAGTGCCGATCAGCGTGTTGAAGACGGCCACGCCGAGGAAGAGCATGTTTTTGTATGAGCCCGTGAAGAAGATCAGCGCCCCGAGGATCAGGTTGAGCAGGTTGAACGGCGTGAGCAGATTTTCCCGCAGGATCTGCCGCACACTCTTCGTCCGCGTCTCCGGCTCGCCGTTTGCCAGTCCCTGGGCGGCGCGCGCGGCGGCCTGCTCCGCCGTCAGCCCTGTCTCGCAGTCGGGAAAAAAACGCGCGCTCTCCCCCGTCGCCTGCCGCGGCTGTTCTGTCATCGTTTGTGTCCCCTTTTTCGTCCGATTTGGACGCCCGCCGCCGTTTTTCGTGCCGGCGCCCTGTTTCCTTTTATCATACTATAAATTTGCAATATTTTATCAACTTTGACAGACAATTGTTAAAAAGTTCAAAAATGATTCATTTTTTCCGTTATAATGCACAAAATGCGTTCTCACCTCGGGAGACAATTCCTGAATTCTGGCTCTTGTTCCAGAAAACAGAACTCACTATAATAAGAAAATAAAAATGGGAAAGGAAGGTGACGGGAAATATTTTCAGAGAGAAAGATTCTCTCGAAGGAGTGAAAAAGTATGACGGAACAAATCCAGGCGTTCTGCGGACGCCGCCTCCGCACCCGTGAGGAGGCAGACGCCCTCGCCGTTCTCGGCCTGACGGTTTCCGTATTTCTCTCGGTGTACACAGCCGCCGCCGCGTGCGCTGTGATCGCCGTGGCGACGATGATGGATTTCGAGCGCCGGCGCAAAGCGCTCTCCTCGCCGTATGCGAGGCTGCTGCTCGGCTTTCTGCTCGTGCCTTTCTTCGTCTCCGCCATGTACAATAACATGCTGGGCCTGCTGGCCTCGTTCGGCCTCTACGCCGTCGTTCTCTGCGGCCTCTATGTCCGCAGCGTGATGACGCGCCGCCTCTTTGCCCGTGTGCTGGATCTGTGCTGCCAGTGCAGCGTGGGCTGCTTTGCGGTGGCGCTGGTGCAGAAGCTCGCCGCCCTGCCGGTGTCGCCGGAGTACCGCCCCGTCTCTACCTTCACCAACGCGAACTACTACGGGGCCGTGGTGGAGCTCATGCTCCTCGTCTGCCTCTACCGCGCCGTGACAAACCGCCCGGCGCGCAAATGGTACTTCCTGACGGCCCTCGTCAACCTCGGCGGGCTGTACCTGACGGGCAGCATGTCGGCTGCGGTGGCGTCGTGCGCCGGCATTCTCGTGTTTCTCACCCTGCAGCACCGCCGCCGTCTGGCCGTGCTGTTCTGCATCGGGGCCGCCGCGGCCCTCGTGCTTGTCGCCTGCTTCCCGGTGCTCTTCCCGCGCGTCGAGTCCGTCGACGTCGCCTGGGGGCAGCGCTTCGCCATCTGGGAGACGGCGCTGCGGGCCATCCGCGAGCATCCGCTTCTCGGCCAGGGCGCGGTGGCGTACCACATGGCCGCCATTCGCTATGGCGGATATCTGACATACCACAGCCACAATCTGCTGCTCGATATCCTGATCAATTTCGGATTTTCCGGTCTTCTGGTCTTCGGCTTCTACGCCTGGCAGCAGGCACGGCTTCTGCGGCTGCGCTTCTGCAACCGCATCGGCCAGACCTCCAACGTGCTCACCGCGGCGGCTCTCGCGTGCGTGCTGGTGCACGGCGTCACAGATGTGACGGTTTTCTGGCCGCAGACGGGTATGCTCCTGCTTCTGCTGCTCTCCTCGCTGAGCGTCGGCGCGGAGTTTCTCGAGCGCGAGCTCGAGCCGCGCCCCGCGGCGGTTCCGGCGGGCTCCCGTCTTCGCCCCTGATTTTTTCGCTTGCACACGCGGGCGCTGCGCTGTACAATAAAAACAGCGGAGCGCCCGCTTTTCGCGTTCTCCGCCCCGCCGTGGGCTGGGTCCCGTTCGGGTCTGCACGCGGCTCCCTGCCCGCCGTGCCGTTTTGCTTCGCGAAAGCGTCCGGCCGAACGAGGCGCTGCGCTCTGCGCGCCGTTTCTGCACCGCGCGCTGCAATCCCGTATTTACAGAAAGTGATATGAAATAGAAATCCACAGGAAAGAGAGGAAGATCCCGATGAAAAAGCTTTTGATTGTCGTCGATTACCAGAACGATTTTGTGAGCGGCTCGCTCGGCTTCGAGCAGGCCAGGGCGATTGAGGACGCGATCTGCGCCAAAATCCGCGCGTACCGCGCCGCGGGCGACGATATCGTCTGCACCCTCGACACGCACGAGGACGATTACCTGCAAACGCAGGAGGGCAGAAAGCTTCCCGTCCCGCACTGCCTGCACGGCTCCGAGGGCTGGCAGATCTACGGCAAGGCGGCCCGCCTGCTCGAGGATTACCCGAAGTTTGAAAAGCCTGTCTTCGGCAGCGCCTCCCTCTTCGACTACCTGCGCAAGATCCCCTATGCGAGCATCGAGCTGTGCGGCGTGGTGAGCAACATCTGCGTTCTCTCAAACGCCGTCCTGGCGCGCACCGCCCAGCCGGAGACGGAAATCCTCGTCGACGCCGCCTGCGTCGCCTCCAACGATCCGTCCCTCAACGAGGCGGCGCTCGCCGTCCTCCGCGGCCTGCAGGTCGCGATCCAAAACGGGGAAGAATGAGAGCCTGTCGGAGAGCGGCCGTCTCGCCGCGGCCGCTCTCCCGGTTTCTCCGCTGCCCTGCCGCGCCCTTTTTTCGCGCATATCGCCGGTTTCCCGCGCCCCGGCGGCAACACGCTCCCCGCGCCCGTCTGTGCCGTCCGCTTCCGCGGCGCGGGGCTGCCGCACCGAACGCCGCCCCGCATCCCTCCCGCGGGCTTTTTCACCCGGTCTGTCTGCCTTTCTGCGCAGTGCTCGCCGCCCGCCTTCGTCCTCCCTCTTCGCCGGAAGAGGGGCGTATTTTTTGAAAATAAATCTTGCATTTTCTGTTTGACCGTGCTATAATATAAATCGCCGCTGAGAAGAGCGGTATTATAAGGGCCTGTAGCTCAGCTGGGAGTGCGAGAGCAACATAACGCGGGCCCAAACTCCTACCCCAAAATCTGCATAAGGGCCTGTAGCTCAGCTGGGAGTGCGAGAGCAACATAACGCGGGCCCAAATCCCTACCCCAAAATTGGCATAAGGGCCTGTAGCTCAGCTGGGAGAGCGTTCGGTTCGCATCCGAGAGGTCAAGGGTTCGAATCCCTCCAGGTCCACCATCAAAAAAAGCCGTGAAATCGCTGATTTCACGGCTTTTTTGTGTTTCTGGGAGTTTCCAGTTTCTTCCTGAAAAATGCAGTTATGTTGCCTTTGCCCCGCGGATCATTCGCATCCATCTGACACGGAGAAAAAGCGAGAATTCAGGAGAAAACGGGAGATTTTCAGAGAAACGCTTTTTGAGAGCCAACAATGCCATTTTGGGTGAAACCAAACCGTTCGCATCCAAGCGAATACACCAAAACGATTCGCATTCCCTTTGTGCAGTACTTCCAGTATCTATGCTGAAAGCACCTCAGAGGCATATAGCCCGCTTTAGAAAATCTCTATTTCGTCCTGGAACAACACCTCGATATGATTGTAAGTAAAGATATCCACTCGCTCAATCCACTGGCACAAAATCATCTTCCGAATTGAAAACTCCGCTTCCATCTCTTTGTCGTACAGCTTTTTCAGTTCAGGATGGGTATCCACATGACTTTTCAACTGACGCAGCACTTCTTTGTCGATCCGCTCCGCTTGATAAGTGCTCTGTGCAGAGCATCGCTCACGGTGCTGAACCCGATTGTAGCATTTATAAACGGGGATTCTCTCATTGTGCTCCGTCACTCGATGGGTTTTTCGCACAGTTGACGCAAATATCCTTCCTTCACAGTAGCTGCGGTAAACATTCCCCGATAGCAGCGCCCTTCCCTCCAGATTTTTGGGAAGCTGCCCTTGCTTTCTTTTTTTCCATTACTTGCTGTGCCTTTTGAAATGTTTCCGGTGAGATGATCTGCAATTCCGGGTTGAGCTGTGAGCGAACCCCTCCTCTGCACATGACCCCAGTAAACAACTCTCTGTGTAAAAATGCGTTAATAGAGCTTGGATGGAACACTTCCCCGTTCCGGTCATAGATGCCCTGTGCTGCAAGCTCTGTCGCAATTCTTCGCCCGCCGTATCCGTACCGGATATAGTAATCGAAGACTAAACGGATGACCTTTGCTTCATCAGGTATGATTTGCAGATCATGCAAATCATGTTCCCTGGGGTTGACCCGCCCCGTTTTGACAAGCCGATAACCATATGGTGCTCTTCCTCCACAGTAGAAGCCCTCGCTGGTAAGCTGCTTCATCCGAGTCTTGGTCCGTTCGGAGATTTTCAAGCTTTCACCGGAAGCCTGCCAATAGCGAATGTAATTGATCAGCTTATCGGCATGGCTCTCAAATCTCTGCTGTCCCTCTCAGGCACTCCAAATCTCAATGCCCAGCATGGAGAATCCTCTACAAAAAACGGAGTTTCCGAATCCCATCGTCCTAATCGGTCGAACATAAAGATAAGAAGGATGTCAAACTCATGTTGTTTGGCATCTTTCTTGATTTGCTGCAGCACTCTGCGATCCGCTGTGGGGGTCTTGAATCCTGAGATTCCTTTCTCGTAGAACTCCTTGGTGATTTTCCAGCCGCGAGCGGCGGCAAACTCCCAGCACGCTTGCCGCTGCATGGGAATGTCATCCTCATGTAACTGCTGGACATTGGATACCCGATACAGGCAATAGACTCTATTCATTGTACATTCCTCCTTAGGTTGAATAAGAGGATTATACAATGGCACAAGAGATCAGAAAATTAGTGATACCAGGATTCAAGCAACTCACGAACTTCTTCAGAACGGATTCTCTCCTTCCAGCAGTCTATTTCCTGTTCAATGCGTTGCTTTTGTTTTAAATACTTGATGCCAGACACAAGGGGAAGGAGAGAACGCAGGTACTCAATTCGCTCCTGCATATACGGAATCATGCTGCCGTTTCCTCCCCAATGGAGCGGTTCTAAGGGTAATCGCTCAAAAACATCTGGATTAGCATTGAGAGATAAGAACTTTTCCACTGCTTTTCTCCGCCGCTCACAAGACAATTCCTCTATCGCAGTAAACAGTAGGCACATCCGGTCTTTATCATGTTCATATCTTTCAATGGTATGTTGCATCCAAAGATCTTGCTTTACAATGATCTCCTGATGAGATGCTTCATGGTGCAACATCATCTTTACCGGTGACCAATATAACCAATATGTCAATTTTTCTCGTTTGTTATAGCAATAATCAAACACGCTGTCCGCCAAATCGATATACTGTTCTGTGTCCCATATTTTTAGAAGTCTTGTAGTATCATAATGGTCATGCACTCTGAAGTGATCTCCCTGTGCGGTGATCAGGCAGTCAAGGTACCTGTATAGGAATGAGGTGTCAACCGAGATAATTGCATACAACAACGCTCCATTAAAATCCTCATGATTGGAATAAGAGATCCCTTTCAGATAGATTTCTTCCAGAAGAAGAAGTTCATTCGAAAACTCCCGCAAAGTTTCATCTGCTTCCTGCTGGTTACTATGATTCAAAATCCAATAGACATACAGGCTGAAAATAAACGGTGACTTTTCATAGTGCTCTGAAATAGTGCGTAGCGCTTTCACCATTATTTTAGGCTCCACAATCTCGTATTTGCGCAAGAAATCTATTCTTCGATAGGACGATGTCTTCATCTCTATATCCGGTGTGTCCAAATACTGCAACAGCTCTACTGTCCAGTGTGCGGAAATTTGTTGTTCGGGCATTAATGAGAAAAAGAACCACAGCCATACATTTTGCTGGTTATACCTATATTGGGTAATAAATTTCTTTACTTCTAACGCAGGTCTGATCTCAAATAGTCTCTCTAAGATCTGTCCAGCATATATGTGATACGGAGTGTCAGCCCTCATGTATGCATCTGCCAAATATAGGTACAGTTGTTGCTGATCCTGAAGTGCTTCAAACACATATCCAAGTCCTGCACCTAATTCTCTCTCTTCTTTATCGAAAGTCTGGGAGCTCTCCAAACACACTTGGATTAAATAATCTATATGCTGAGGTGTATATCCCTCCACAAGTCTACAAACTCTTTCCTTATGTCGCTGTACCCCTTTCTCATATCCCTCCGAATAGTCTTCGGCCAAATAGGACGCAAGTGCAGAATATATCCTATACTTTTCCGAGTTAAGAAATGGGTCCAGTATATCCAGCGCACAATATTCAATGTGCTTGGCAACTTGTTTAATGCGTGCCGCGATTACGCAGTGGAACAAATTTTCTGGCTGGAATAGGGGAAAGAATTTTAATACTTCTTCAAACTCGGCCCTCACCACATCCAAACCTGTATCAACGCCGTAATGAGGCATACCGTACTTATATAGGATTTGCTCAATCTCAGCCTGCTCATCTCCGCGCTGATAGATCTGATAGAGTTGCGACCAAAGCATTTTTCGGTATTCCAAAACAGGCGGATCTGGTTGAATTGCCAGTGTGTAAATCGACACGGTATTGTGCCGGCCACCCTCCGTCTTCGAAACATCAAGCTTTAAAAAATGGCTCGCAACCCAAACGAATAAAGTTAATAGGTTTGCATCTTCCGGGGGCGTATTGACCGCTTCGCAGAGGTTTTTGACTACCGCGCTCTGCGTAAAATATCCAAGGCGAGGGGAGTCCAAATTAACTTCAAACTGTTGGGCATATATGCTGTAAAATTGTTCGAACAAATCCGG
>CALWRP010000109.1 GCA_944383955.1 uncultured Clostridia bacterium | reverse complement strand
GGGAAAGATCGAAAGTATAATTTGAATCAGAATTTTCCGGTTACTAACACGTTACTAACAAATTCCAATTTGAGACAAAAAGAAAAACCGCACAGACAACCGATAAACGGCTATCTGATGCGGTTTTTGCTTGGCGCGCCCGAAGGGACTCGGCTTCGCTCACCACGAAAGAAAGCCCGGCATGGCCCGCAGACTGCCTCCTTCGCCCGTTTCCCCGGTAAGGCCCGCGGACTCCCCGCCTGCGCGGGGCCCCGCTCGCGGGCTCTCCGAGCTAAAAACGTGCCGCCGGCACGTTTTCTTCACGCTCGGATCAGAGGTTCGAGTCCCTTCTTTGAATAAAAAAACAGGAAGTCCTCAAATGAGAACTTCCTGTTTTGGCGCGCCCGAAGGGACTCGAACCCCTGACCTTCTGATTCGTAGTCAGACACTCTATCCAGCTGAGCTACGAGCGCATTTTTTGCGGCTCTTTTAAGCTGCTAGAGTATAATACCACGTTTTTTCAGGAAATGCAAGGGATTTTTCAAATTATTTTTTGATCTTTTTTGCTTTCTTGATGGTGAGGGGGCCTCGGGAGGCCAATTCCGAGGCTGTCAGCTCGCGATCCGGCTCCTCCGCCTCCTCTGTCTCCGGCTCCTGCGCGGCCGCGGGCGCCTCGTCCTCCAGCTCCGGCTCAGAGAGCACACGGTACAGCACCGCGCAGCCGCAGGGCGGCAGGAACACGCCGCCGTCCTCGTCCGCGCCCGTGCCGAAGAGGACGCGCGCCTTGCGCCACTCGTGCGGCAGATAGAGCATTTTCGGCTGGTCGCCCCGGTTCACGGCGCAGAACAGGGCGTCATCCTGCGCGTAGCGGAAATAGGAGAGGATATGATTGCTCACCTGGAACGGCTCGAGCGAGCCCTCCTTGAGGCAATCGCAGGCCGCCCGCATGGTGCCCAGGCGGCGGTACCATTCGATCAGCTCATGGTTCTCGTCTCTCCAGGGATAGCAGCGGCGGTTGAACGGGTCCTTGTAGCCCTCCATGCCGGCCTCGTCGCCGTAATAGATGCACGGCACGCCCGGCAGCGTGAACTGCAGCACGGCGGCCAGGCGGAGAAGGCGCAGGCCGCGCTGGCGCTGCTCCGGCGAGAGGTGGGCGGTGCTCTGCCACTCGCGGCCGCGGTTGCCCGTCGGCTCGCCGCCGAGCACGGTGATCGCCCGCTCCGTGTCGTGCGTGCCGATGTGGTTCATCAGCAGGCGCAGCACCTGAGGCGGGTAGTTCTCCACGATCGAGAGAATGCGGTCCATCATCGAGGCCGCGTCCGCGCCCGTCAAAAAGCCGAGGATCGCGTCGCGGAACGGGTAATTCATCACGCTGTCGAGCTGCTTGCCCAGCAGATACCGCCTGCGCTGGCCATAGGCAGACTTCGTGGAGGCGTCCTCCCAGACCTCGCCGAGCACGATGGCCTCCGGATTTTCCGCCTTGACGGCGGCGCGCAGATGGTCGAGAAACTCGTCCGGCAGCTCGTCGGCTACGTCGAGACGCCAGCCGGACGCGCCGCGGTCAAGCCAGCGGCGCACAATGCCGCCCTCGCCGTTGATATATTCGTTATACTGGGGATTGTTCTCCTGCACATTCGGCAGCGTTGTAAAGCCCCACCAGCTCTCATACTGGTTCGGCCAGTTGTGGAAGGTATACCAGGGATAATAGGGAGAGTCCTTCGACTGGCACGCGCCCTGCACAGGATAGCGGCCCTCGCGGTTAAAATAAACGCTGTCGCTTCCCGTGTGGCTGAACACGCCGTCGAGCATCACGCGGATCCCCATCTCTTCGGCTGTGCGGCACAGCGAGCAGAAATCGTCCGTATCGCCGAGGAGCGGATCGATGTTCGCGTAGTTGGCTGTGTTGTAGCGGTGGTTCGAGTGCGCCTCAAAAATCGGGTTGAGATAAACGCACGTCACGCCCAGGCTCTTGAGGTAGGGCAGCTTCTCCTCGATGCCGCGCAGATCGCCGCCGAAATAGTCGGAGTTCGTGACCTCTCCCTTCTCGTTCGGCCGCCAGTAGGGCTCGCCGTCCCAATCGTCCCGCAGCACGCGGTCTGCGGGCACATTCTTCTTTTTCTGCGCCGAGGCGCGGAAGCGATCCGGGAAAATCTGGTACATCACGCCGCCCGCCAGCCAGTCCGGCGTGGTGAAGCCCTTCTCGTAGACCGTCATCTGCCAGCGGGGGGCCTTCTGGTCCACCACGTCCTCCCCGCCGAAGCCGCGGCCCAGGCGCAGGCAGCCGTGCCACGTGTCGATGAAGAACTCATAAAAATAGAGCCCGGCCTCCGCGGGCTTGTAGTGGCACTCCCACCACTCATAGGCCTCGCCGTTCATGCCGCACCAGAACATATTCAGGGTGTCGCTGCCTCCCGCGTCGCGGTACAGGACAAGGCGGGCGCCCGAGCAGCGCTGATCGCGCGGCACGGTGATGCGGAAATGGACGCTCGTCCCCGCCTCGACAGCCCCAACCGGGTTGCGATACCGTGGATTTCTGGAATGAAACATCAACGACAGTCCCTTCTTGAATCAAGGCCCGCTGGAACGAAGAGGAGGCGGCGAATGTTCCCGGAGCAGGAGCGTTTCCGGGCAATGCGCAGGAGGCTGCCGGATTTTGAGCGCTCCCGCCGGAAGAAGCTGCCGCTGCCAATAAAGAAAAAGCTTACGCTCGTTCAGGCAGGCCTTAGTTTAGTCCGTGAGGCTATTATATCACAATTCAGAGGCGAAACAAAAGATCTTTACGCAGGAGAGCACAAAAAACTGCTTTTCAGACAGGTTTCCGCACAGAATGTGTCTTATTTTACGGGCCCGGCACAAAATCTCCGCCGCGGCACCATTTGAGGTAGCGCAGGGCGTGCAGCTGGCCCGTCAGCTCCAGCTCGCCGCAATACACCGGATCGTGGAAGCCCTCGACGCAGATGTCGGAGGCATAGCCGCCCTCGCGCAGAATAGAGAAGATCTGCCGCCAGTCGGTGTCGCCGAAGCCCGGCGTGCGCTGTTTGGCAAACTCCACCGCGCCCAGCGTGCCCCAGCGGCGCACGGCGTCCCAGTCTGTGGTGCAGTCCTTGCCATGCATATGCAGGATTCTTCCCGTACCGATCCACTCGCGCAGCTGAGAGACCGGATCGATGAGCTGGATGCTCTGGTGGCCCGGCTCCCACTCGAGGCCGACGTTCCTGTCCGGCACCTCGCCGAACATCAGCTCCCAAGCCTTCGGATGGAAGCCGATGTTGCACGTCGCGCGCTTCCAGGTGCCATCCATGGGGCAGTTCTCAATCGCGATCTGCAGGCCCTTGTCGGCGGCGCGCTTTGCCAGCTCGCGGAACACCTCGCCAAACCGCGGGATGGCCTTCTCCACCGGCTCACCCTCCAGCGCGCCCGCGAAGGTGGAGACCATGGGCGCGCCGAAGAGCGGGGCCGCGTCAATCACCGCTTCAAGCGTCCTGCGCTGCTCCGCGTTCTCGATGGGGTTGCAGTAATAGCCGATGGTGGCCACGCGCACGCCCTTTTCGCACAGGAACGGCATCACCCGCTCCGCCAGCGCGCGCAGATCCGTGCCCTCGAGGCTCATGTGAAAGTTCAGCGCCACGCACTCAAAGCCCGCCTCAACCAGCGGCGCAAGCCATTTTTCCGTCTGGCTGCCCGGCACGCACACGCCTATCTCAATCTGTTTCATCCGATTCATCCTCCCCACTTGTGTGAAGCCATATTTTCCGCCCCCCTGCAGGGCGAACGTCTGCATCAATAGTATATCGAGAGAGGGCCGTTTCGGGCAATGTCAAAATTCGCTCAATGAGTGCCAGAAATTCTCTGATCTGCACGTGCAGGATAAGAAACAGAGTGTTTTCCCGGAAGCCTCAGAAAATGCGAAGTTTTTCCTCTGCGCTCCTTCAGAGCGGAGACGCACAGCGCGGCTTTCGAGCCGGATATTTCTTTCCATCGGGGAGGGGAGAAAGCGGCGCCCCGCGGAAAAGGACCATGCCCACCCTGTCCGGCCCCGGCCGCCCGGCGCTCCCGCCATGAAATTTGCCCCCGTCTTTCTCGAAATATACCTTGACTTTTTTGAGGAAATTCTATAGAATATAGGTTACTGGCCGCTTGTGCCGCAGCCAGCTAAATTGAAGATGGAAGCGTATCGAAGTGGTCATAACGGGCCTGACTCGAAATTTTCCCGGGATTTGGGAAGCTGAGCTCTCAAAAACGGCTCTGGAATGCGGGTTTGCGCCGCCGCTCTGCTTCTAAGGACAGCCCCTTTCTAAGGGCTTGTCTAATGGGTTCGAGGTTTTCTCCCTTCCGATGTTAGCGTCCCCCCTCGATGGGGTTTCATATGGAGATGTACCCAAGTGGTTGAAGGGTCCGGATTCGAAATCCGGTAGGTCGGTTCCGCCGGCGCTGGGGTTCAAATCCCCACATCTCCGCCAT
>CALWRP010000108.1 GCA_944383955.1 uncultured Clostridia bacterium | reverse complement strand
TATCTGACGGGCCTCAACGAGTATGAGCACAACTATTCCGTGTACCAGCAGCAGAAGGACGAGGCCTACGAGCAGTTCGCCGACGCCAGGCAGCAGATCCTCGACGGCCAGAAGGAGCTCGAGGAGGCGAAGAAGCTCCTCGCGGAGCAGAAGGACGCCGTGGCCGCCGCCGAGCGCTTCCTCGACGGCGTGGATCAGGTGATCGCCAGGAAAGAAACGCAGGGCGGCTCCGGCGGGGAGACGGGCGGCGAAACGGGCGGGGAATCCGGCGGCGAGGTGGCGATGCTCGGCAGCGTCACCCTCACCAGCGACGACGAGGCCGCGCAGTTCCTCGCATCGCTGCAAGGCCTGTCCGCCGCCGAGGTTCCCGCGGTGATCGGCCAGCTCGACGACGCGGGCAAGGAGTACCTGACCCAATATTTGCAGAAGACGCTTGCCGCGCTCGACCCGGAACAGGACGCGGAGCAGATCGCGTCGCTCACGTCGCTGCTCGCCCTGCTCGGCGCGGGCGGCGGGGAGCCCGACCCCGGCGCGCCGTCCATCTCGAGCGACGCGGAGGCGATGCAGTTTTTGCAGCAGCTGTCCGCCCTCGGTACAGACGCGACTGCGATTTCCGCGGCGCTCGGCGAGCTGGATGAAGACAGCCTGGAATATTTCCACGGATATTTACAGAATGTAATCGATTCGCTGCCGGACGAGAACGCGCAGAAGCAGCAGCTGTCCGCCCTCCTCGCGATGGTGGAGCAGGCGCAGAGCGCGGGCGGCGGGGAGTCCGACCCCGGCACGAGCCTCACGGAGGAGGAGATCCCCGCCTTCCTCGAGAAGCTGTCCGGGATGAGCGAGACACAGGCCGGCCTCGCGCTGATGCAGCTCGACCTCGACAGCCTCTATCTGCTGCGCAACTACCTCGACAGCTCGATCCAGAAGTACGAGGACGGCAAGGCGCAGATCTCCCAGGCCAACTGGCAGCTGACGGAGGCCAAGCGCGAATACAGTGAACAGAAGAAGGAGGTCGACGAGACGTTCGCCGAGGCGGAGGCGCAGTTTGCCGACGCCAAGGCGCAGCTCGACGACGCCAAACAGCAGCTCGACGACGGCTGGCAGGAAATCCTCGACGGCGAGCAGGAGCTTCTCGACGCGAAGGCGGAGATCGAGGAGAACGAGCAGAAGCTCCTCGACGCGAAGGCCGAGCTCGACGACGGCTGGCAGCAATACTACGACGGCGTGCGCGAGCTCACGGACGGCGAGCAGGAGATCCTCGACGGCGAGGCCGAGATTGCCGAGAATGAGCAGAAGCTCCTCGACGGCAGGCAGGAGCTGGAGGACGGCAGGCAGGAGCTCGCGGACGGCTGGGCCGAATATGAGGACGGCAAGCGCGAGGCCGAGGAGAAGCTCAGCGACGGCTGGCAGGAGATCATGGACGGGCGCGACGAGCTGGCAAAGCTCGAGCGGCCGGAGTGGTATGTCCTCGACCGCGGGATGAACGTCGGCTACGCCAGCTTTGACGGCGACTGCGACCGCATGGAATCGCTCTCCACCGTCTTCCCCACCATGTTCTTCCTCGTGGCGGCCCTCGTGGCCCTCACCACCATGACGCGCATGGTGGACGAGGAGCGCGGCGTGATCGGCGCCTACAAGGCGCTCGGCTACGGGCGGGCGCGCATCGCGGCCAAGTATCTCATCTATGCCGCCGTGCCGTGCGTGCTCGGCAGCCTCTTCGGCACCTTCGTCGGCGATCAGACGCTTCCGCGCATCTGCTGGAGCGCCTACCTGATGATGTACAACGGGCCGGAGATGACGGTCGTCTACCAGCCGGCGTATGACGCCATCGGCTGCGTGGCCGCGGCTGTGTGCACCCTCGGCTCGACAGCCTTCTCCTGCCGCTCGGAGCTGCGGGAGACGCCCGCCGCCCTGCTGCAGCCCAAGGCCCCCAAGGCCGGCAAGCGCATCTTCCTCGAGCACATCCGCCCGGTGTGGCGGCGGCTCAAGTTCACCCAGAAGGTGACGTGCCGCAACCTCTTCCTCTATAAACGCCGCCTCTTCATGACGATCGTGGGCATCGCGGGCGCGACGGGCCTGCTGCTCACGGGCTTCGGCATCAAGGACTCGGTGTCCGGCATCGTGGAGAAGCAGTACGACGAGATCTACCGCTACGACACCATCGTCAGCCTCAAGGACGCGGAGATCTCCGACGGCACGCGGGATGTGCTCGACGGCGGCAGCTTCGACGGCTGGATGGCTGTGATGAAGCAGTCCACCGACCTCATGGCCGGAGACAAGAGCTATTCCGGCTATGTGCTGGTGCCGGAGCACGCGGAGGACCTCGGCGTCTATCTCAACCTGCGAGACCGCAAATCCGGCGAGAGCGTACCCTTCTCGGAGGGCAGCGTACTGGTGACGGAGAAGCTCGCGGGCCTGCTGGGCGTGGACGTGGGCGGCACGGTGACGATCGAAAACGAGAGCGGCCGCCGCGTCGACTTCACCGTGACGGGCATTGTCGAAAACTATGTGTATCACTATCTGTATATTTCCCCCGAGTTATACACCGCGGAGATGAACGAGCCGTTCGAGGCGACGGAGATCGACGCCGTCTGCGTGAAGACGGAGCCGGAGGAGCGCGCGGCCGCGGCGTCTCTGCTGCAGGAGCAGGAGGGCGTGGCGACGGCGGGCTTCACAGAGGACACGCGGGCCTCGTTCGACGATCTCGTGGAAAGCCTCAATTCCATCATTCTTGTGATCATTTTCTGTGCCGGAGCGCTCGCTTTTGTGGTATTATATAATCTGACGAACATCAACGTGACGGAGCGGCAGCGCGAGCTGGCGACGATCAAGGTGCTCGGCTTCCGCGACGGCGAGGTGGCGGGCTACATCTACCGCGAGACGTCTCTGCTGACGCTGCTCGGCTGCGCGGCCGGGCTGGGGTTCGGCGTGCTGATGCACGCCTTCGTGATTCAGACGGTGGAGGTCGACATGGTGATGTTCGGGCGCACGGTGGAGCCGCTGAGCTTTGTCTGGAGCGCCCTGCTGACGCTGCTCTTCGCGGTGATTGTCGACTTTGTGATGTTCCCGAAGCTCAAAAGGATCGACATGGTGGAGAGCCTGAAATCGGTGGACTAAAAAATAAGGCGGCCCGTGCGGCGGCCGGCCGGGGAGTGCGGAACGCTTGAAAATCGAGGATCTTCGCAACATCTACACAAGCAGCCGCGTGGAGCTGGTGGAGCTCGGCGGCGAGCTTCTCACCTACGCGGAGGAGAAGGTGGAGGAGGGCCACAACAGCCTCTTTCTGCTCGAATACAACAGAAGAACGAAGCGCGAGCGGGTGGTGACAAACTACATTCTCAACGATCCGTCCTTCGTGCACCACTATTTCCCCTTCGCGGCGGATCTGGTGCTGGTGATCGAGGACGGGGGCAGCGAGGTGTGGCTGCTCTCTCTGGACCGGGAGAGCGGGCGCGAGCGGCGCATGGCGCGGCTGAGCCTGCTGGGCTCGTTCTGCGGCTGCGCGGCGCTGGACAGCTCGCGCGTGCTTTTGTGGACGCAGGAGAACGAAGACAGCCGCCCCCTCTTCGCGGAATACAAAAAGGCGACGGGCCTCGAGCGTCTGTGCTACCTTTACGATCTGGAGGAGGAGCGCTGCTGCTGCGTGCGCGATCCGCGGCTGGCGGGGGCGCTGCCGGAGTGGGTGCTGCCGTGCCGCGTGCTGGGCCGCGACCAGCTTCTGGTGCTCGACCCGCACGGGGACGAGGCGGAGAAGGAGAAATGCTTCCGCAACCGCCGCTGGCTGGGCGACGACGTGAACGACAACGTGTGGCTGTGCCCGCTCTTCGACGCGATCGTCTCGATCAAGGCGGGGGAGCCGCGGGCGCCGATGGAGCTGGTGCTGAGCGTGGGCACGCAGGGACTGCTGCGCTATGCGGGAAGGGACGCGCAGGGTCTCTACTTCCGCGCGAAATACTTCCCGGACAACGACGAGCGCCTGGTGCTGCTGCACAGCGACACGGGAGGAAAGGAGGCGGTCTGCCGTCTGCCGCAGCGGGCGGAGGCGCGGTTTCTGTTCCTCTCCGGGGAGAGCGGGCCTTTCACGGCCTACGCGGTGACGGACCGCGGGGAAGCATACGACTGCGAGGGCGTCTTCCGGGCATCGCTGCGCGCGTCGTTCTCCAAGGAGCTGGGCGAGCCGGTGGCGGTGGTAGAGGACCGTTATCTTGTAGCGCGGTACATTCTGGCAGACGAGACGGACTCCTTTGAGTTTCACACGGTGCTTGACGCGAAGACGGGAAGCCAGCAGAGCTATGAATGCCGGTGCGCGGTTCGGGATCAGACGGTGGTTTTGTTTTGAGGGCGCAGACCGGAGAAAGCTAAAAAAGGGCAAACGTAAAGTTTTCGCC
>CALWRP010000107.1 GCA_944383955.1 uncultured Clostridia bacterium | reverse complement strand
CTCTATCGCCCCGACGCGTGGAGCTCTCTTTTTCGCGCCCTCTCGCTCCGTCATGAGGAGCCCGCTTTTTCGTGCTCTTTCGCGCCGGCCTGATGAGCTCTCTTTTTCGCGCTCTCCCGTGCCGGTGCGATGAGCCCGCTTTTTCGCGCCCTTTCGTCCCGGCATGATGAATCCTTTTTTCGTGCTCTCCCGCCCCGGCGCGATGAGCTCTCTTTTTCGCGCTCTTTCGCCCCGGTGCGATGAGCCCGCTTTTTCGCGCTCTCCCGTTCCGGCGCGATGAGCCCGCTTTTTCGCGCTCTCCCGTCCCGGCGCGGCGCGCCTTTCTCTTCTCCCCGCCCAAACGGCCTTGCGCCTTCTCTTCCGCATGAATGATACAAAAGAAATCTTTTCTCTATGTCATTTTGCGAGACAGAAACGCAGCAAAGCCTTCTCGAACCTCATCTCTGCCGTTCTGCGCTGTCATGCAAAAGAGTGAAGAAAGAAAAAAGCGCCCCCGCGCCCTTCCGTTCCCCACGGCGCGCAGCGCCGTACCTATTCCCTATTCCCTATTCCCTATTCCCTCTTCCTTCCCAAAAATCGGCCCCGAGAATAGTGAAGAGTGAATAAGGAAGAAGGAAGAAGGAAGAAGTAAAAATCGGCAAGCCCCAAATGGCGCTTGCCGATTTTTGGTGCGAGGGGGGGGACTTGAACCCCCATGAAGTTGCCTTCACTAGAACCTGAATCTAGCGCGTCTGCCAATTCCGCCACTCTCGCGTATTCTGTTTTTCAGCGACTTCAAGATAATATCACATTTTTCCTGCGAAGTCAAGAAAGAAATTCAACTTTTTCTTCCCCGTGCGGGGCGCTCCGCCGGGAGGCGTCTGAGAGGGCGGCGGAGCGCGGCGCGGGAAGGGCCTCACGGGCGAAGGGACGCGCCGGAGGAGAGAAACGCGCGGACCCTTTCAAGGAGCCTGGGCTGGATTTCGGGGTATGTCCAGGCGGGAGGCTGGGCGTCAAAGAGGGAGACTGTCTCCATCTCGAGGGGCGGCAGCTCGCCGAAGGAGCGGATTTGCGCGAAATACAGCATGCCGAACGTCTCCTCCCCGCCGCTTACGACGGAATAGACGCAGACGGGCGAGAGCTCGAACGCCGCGGCGCCGGTTTCCTCCCAGAGCTCGCGGCGCGCCGTGTCCCCGATGTTCTCCCCGGCCTCGCGGTGGCCGCCGGGGCATTCGAACGTCTCGCGCTGCCGGTGCTTGCAGAACACCCACCGATCCTCATACCGCGCCGCAATCACGGCATATTTGAGCAGCCTGTCCTCCACACAGGAGGGGTCATAAAAATGAACGCTCACCATATCCAAACCCGTTCCTTTCCGCAGCGCGCAGCGCCGCACCAAAAAAACGCCCCCGCGTCCTTCCGTTCCCCACGGCGCGCAGCGCCGTACCTATTCCCTATTCCCTCTTCCCTCTTCCTTCCCAAAAATCGGCCCCGAGATTAGTGAAGAGTGAATAAGGAAGAAGGAAGAAGTAAAAAAACGCCCCCGCGCCCTTTCGTTCCCCCACGGCGCGCAGCGCCGTACCTATTCCCTATTCCCTATTCCCTATTCCCTCTTCCTTCCCAAAAATCGGCCCCGAGAATAGTGAAGAGTGAATAAGGAAGAAGGAAGAAGTAAAAATCGGCAAGCCCCAAATGGTGCTTGCCGATTTTTGGTGCGAGGGGGGGGACTTGAACCCCCATGAAGTTGCCTTCACTAGAACCTGAATCTAGCGCGTCTGCCAATTCCGCCACTCTCGCGTATTCTGTTTCACAGCCCTTATAGGATACCACAGCTTCCCCACCGTGTCAAGCACTATTTTGCGAAAAAAGCGGTTTTCTGTCCGGGAGGCAAAACGGCGGCTTGGCAAGGGAGGCGGGCGCATGGTAAGATAGGCGTAAGAAGGAGGCTCTCCTCCCCCGCCTGCGGAAGGCGGAGGCGGGAGAGCCCGGAAGGGAGAGTTCCAGATGAAGACAAGCTGCGATTACTGCTGCAATTTCGAGGAGGACTATGAGACGGGAGAGCGGCGCTGCGTCATCGAGCTCGACGAGGACGAGATGTTCGACTTCATGATGCGCCGCACCGCCGAGTGCCCCTTCTTCCGCATGGGAGACGAATACAAGATCGTCAACAAACAGATCTGAGGCAGCACCGCCTGAGCCCCAAGGCGCGAATTGTGCAATGGCGTCCCAGGCGGCGCAGGGCGCGGAGAGGCAGCGCTTCAGCTCTCCGCGAGCACCTCCAGCGTGTCAGCGGGGCCGTGGCGCGTGTTGTCGAGGGCGACGCCGGAGGCGGCGAGCAGGCGCAGGTGGTCCGCGAGCTCCGCGCTCAGGCGCTCGCCGGGGACGATAAGCGGAATCCCCGGCGGGTAGGCGAAGACCGTTTCCCGGGAAATACGGCCCACAGCCTCCCGAAGCGGCAGCACCCTGCCCCGGCGCTCCTCCGCCTCGCGCAGGGTGAGGACGCGCTCGGGCAGCGGCAGGGCGGGCTCCGCGGCGGGGAGGGCGCGCGGCGGGGCGAGCGAGGCGTCCAGGCGCAGGAGGGCCGAGGCCAGGCGGTCCAGGCTTTCGCGCGTGTCGCAGAGGCTCGTCATGGCGATGGCGTAGGTGCGCGCGGCCATCTCGAGCTCGATTTTGTCCTCGCGGCGCAGCCGCTCCATCAGGGCCGGGCCGGTCAGGCCGCTGCCGAAGGCGCCGATCACCAGCTTGGAGGGATCGAGGGCGTGGATGCCGTGGCGGCCTGGGCGGCCCTCCGCTTCCCGGCCGCGCCCGAGAAGGCAGAGCGCGCGCAGGGAGGCCGTCTGCTCATCGAAGCGGCGCAGGTTTTCCCTGTAAAGGGCAAAGGCTTGCTCCCCGTTTTCCTCCAAAAAGGCGGCGCAGCGGTCGATGGCGGCCATCAGGACATAGGAAGGGCTGCTGCTTTCATAGATGGACAGCTGGCGCTCCACGGCGGCGGCGGAGACGAGCGTGCCGCAGCGGTGCAGCAAGGCCGTCTGCGTGAGCGAGGGGAGCGTCTTGTGCACGCTCTGCACCACCAGGTCGGCCCCGGAGCGCACGGCGCCCGCGGGAAAGCCGGCGGCAAGGCCGAGGTGCGCCCCGTGGGCCTCGTCCACGAGGAGCGGCACACCGTGTCTGTGCGCTGTGATGGCAATCTCCTTTACATCTGAGACGACGCCCTCGTAGGTCGGCGATGTAATGGCAACAAGCTTTACATTCGAATGTGTCCGGAGCGCCTCCTCCACCTGCCGCGCCGTGACGCCGCCCGCCGCCCCGAAGCCGGGGATGAGCTCCGGGCAGAGATACCGCGGGCGCAGGTTGTTCTGATAGAGAGCGTTATAGAGCGACCTGTGGCTGTTGCGCGCCACGAGCACCTCGTCCCCCCACCGCGTGCAGGCGGCCACTGCGGCCAGCACGCCGCAGGAGCTGCCGTTGACGAGGAACCAGGTCTGCTCCGCTCCCCACAGCCGGGCGGCGCGGTCCATCGCCTCACGCAGGACGCCGCGGGCGTCGTGGAGGTTGTCAAAGCCGTCGATCTCCGTGATATCGAGGCCGTAGGGGTTTTCCATCTGCCACCGGGCCGTGTCGCGCTTGTGGCCGGGCATGTGCATCGGGCAGACGCCGGCGTCGCGGTATTGCCGCAGCTTATCATAGAGCGTTTCCATCAAAGCGCCCCTCCTTTTCTGTATCACATTGTAGCCGTCCCTCCGCCCCCGCGCAAGGGGCGCGCGAAAAAAAGAGGAATCCTGAAGCCCGCGGCGGGGCCAGGGTTCCTCTTTTCTTTCTGTGTGCGGCGCGCCGGCCTCTTTACTGGTCGGACGTGTTCTCTCTTCCCTCGTTGAGGGCGTTGTAGATCTCCTGCTTGCGGGTGACGTAATCCTCGAACTGGCCGGCGGATTCATCCTTGAGCTGGCTCGGGGACGCGCCGTCGCGGCGGAAGGTGAGCTTGAGGAGAATCGGGGCGGCGATGGTGGTGGCGACGACCATCAGAATCACCGGGGCGAAGAAGGCCTCCAACATCAGGCCCAGCGCCGCGCCCTTGGAGGCGACAATCAGCGCGACCTCGCCGCGGGAGACCATGCCGGAGCCGATCTGCAGCGCCTCGCGGTTCGTCATTTTGCAGAGCTTCGCGCCCAGCCCGCAGCCGACGATCTTCGTGAGCACGGCCACAATCATCAGCAGCACGGCGAAGAGGATGATGGTGCCCGTCATCGAGGGCAGAGACACCTTCAGGCCGATGCTCGCGAAGAAGATGGGCGAGAGCAGGATATAGGAGAGCGTGTCGAAGCGGGCGGCGATGTACTTCGTGCGCTGGGTGTTGGAGATCAGCACGCCGGCGATGTAGGCGCCGGTGATGTCCGCCACGCCGAAGAGGCTCTCTGCGCAGTAGGCGAGCACCAGGCAGAAGACAAAGGAGATAATCACGAAGCGGCGCATATCCCGCTGATACCGCGCCTGGAACTTGTTGAACAGGCGGTAGAAGATGTAGCCCGCGCCGATGGAGAGCACGAAGAAGGCGACAATCTTAATCAGCACCATGCCGATGTTGACGGTCGGATCCGCCAGGCTGGTGATGATGGTGAGGGCGACGATGCCGAGGATATCGTCAATCACCGCAGCGCCGAGAATGGCGTTGCCCGCGCGCGTATTGAGCTTGCCCATCTCCTTGAGCGTCTCCACGGAGATGCTCACCGAGGTGGCCGTGAGGATGACGCCCACAAAGATGTTCTGCAGCATCACCATGGTGCCGCTCGTGCCGTCTGTGGGCTGGTTGAAGAAATAGGTGAGCGCGAAGCCGCCGAGCAGCGGCACAATCACGCCGATGAGCGCGATGATGAACGAGGCCTTGCCCGTTTTCTTGAGCTCGTGGATATCCGTCTCCAGGCCGGCGGTGAACATGAGGATGATGACGCCGAGCTCGGCCATCTGGGTGATGAACTCCGTCTCCGTGAGCACATTCAGCATGGCTGGCCCAAGCACAAGACCGGCCACCAGCGCGCCGACCACCTGGGGCATCCGGAAGCGCTTGGTGACAAGGCCGAATACCTTTGTGCTCAGGAGGATTAAGGCAAGATCCAACAGAAAATGATACGACATGTTGCATTCCCTCCATCGTACTGTTTCGGGGCAGCCGCGCGGAAGGTTTCCGCAAGCCGTCTCCGCCGGCCCCTCCTTCTTCTAACTGTATGATTATATGCCTTTGTTATAAAATTGGCAATGTCCATTTATGATAAATCACATTTCGTCGAATTGCGAAAAATTGTTGATGTTATGCTGGATGATTTAACCAGTTCCCGCCTGAAAATCGCGCAGAAGGCGGGCGAGCTCCTCCGGGGAGCGGACGCGCAGCGGGGCGGCCCAGTGCGCCGGGAAGAGGGCGCGGTAGCCCGGCTGGGAAAAGCGCGAATCGATGAGCAGCACGGCCCCGCGGTCGGTCTCCGAGCGAATCACGCGGCCCGCGGCCTGCATCACCCGGTTCATGCCGGGGAAGCGGTAGGCAAACGAGAAGCCGTCTCCCCGCTCGCGCTCGTAGTAGCTGCGCAGAAGCTCCTGCCTGCGGTTGACCTGCGGCAGGCCCACCCCCACGATGACGGCCCCCGTCAGCCGGTCGCCGGCGAAGTCGACGCCCTCCGAGAAGATGCCGCCCATCACGCAGAAGCCGAGCAGGGGTTCGGTGTTCTCCTCGGAGAAGAGGGCGAGGAAGGCCTCCCGCTCCTCCTCCGCCATGCTGCGCGCCTGCACGGCGAGGCGCAGCTGCGGATACGCCCCGCGCACCCGTTCGCACGTCTTCTCCAGATAGTCGTAGGAGGGAAAGAAGGCGATGGTGTTGCCGCCTCTCGCCGCGGCGAATGAGCCGATGAGGGCGGCCACCTCTGGCAGGCTCTGCTCCCGGTCCGCGTAGCGGGTGCTCACGCGGTCTGCCAGCAGCAGAAGCAGGTTCTCCGGCGGGAACGGCGAGGGCACCGAGAGCGTCCTGGCGCGCTCCCCGCCGCCGATCACCGAGATGTAGTACGGCAGCGGCGAGAGCGTGGCCGAGAAGAGGATCGCCGCCCTCCCCTTTTCCATCGATTCATCGAGGAAGCGCGAGGGATCGAGGCAGAACAGGCGGATCTCCACCTCGCTGCCCCGGTGCGAGAGCTGTGTCACATACTCCGGCCCGTAAAGCTCCGCGATGCGCAGGAAAAAGCGCGCCTGAAACCACAGCGGCAGCAGCTGCGCGGCCTGCGGGGCCTGCGCGTGGGCCTGCAGCCACTCCTCGCACCCGGCGGAAAAGCGCTGCACCTGCCGCACAAAGTCCTGCGGGAGAGCGCCGCTGTCTGCCCGGCCCGTCTCCCCGCACAGCGGGCGCAGCTCCAGCATGGCCTTGTTCAGGGCGGTGAGCAGCCTTCCCAGGGCCTTGTCCGATTTCCCCGCCTCCCGCCTGAGCGCCAGCACCTCGGATTTGCGCAGCTCGGCCGTGTACATCTCGCGCCCGCGGTCCGGCAGGTTGTGGGCCTCGTCGACGAGGAAGGTGAAATCGGTTTTGCCCTCGGAAAAATAGCGCCGGAGGTTCACGACGGGGTCGAAGAGATAGTTGTAGTCGCAGATGACGGCGTCGCACCACTCGGTGAGGTCGAGCGAGAGCTCGAACGGGCAGACGCAAAAGCGCTCCGCGGCGGCGGCGATGGTCTCGCGGTCGAACCGGTCGCCGCTGGTGAGCAGGCGGAAGAGCGCCTCGTTCACGCGGTCGAAGTGGCCCCTTGCGCGCGGGCAGGCGGCGGGCGAGCACTCCGGCGTCTCCAGGCAGCAGATCTTCTCCTTGGCGGTGAGGACGGCGCTCTTGAGCCGCAGCCCGCCCGCGCGCAGCTGGCCGAGCGCGTCGGAGGCCGCCTGCCGGGTGACGGTCTTGGCCGTGAGATAGAAGACGCGGCTCGTCAGGCCCTCCCCCATGGCCTTGACGGCGGGAAAGAGGGTGGAGATCGTCTTGCCCACGCCCGTGGGGGCCTGGCAGAAGAGGCGGTCGCCGTCCCGGATGGCGCGGTAGGCCGCGGCGGCCAGGGCGCGCTGGCCGGGGCGGTAGGCCGCAAAGGGGAAGGCGAGCGCCTGCGCCGTCTGCGTGCGCAGGGCGGTCCAGTCGCGGCGAAAGCGCGCCCAGGGCGCATAGCGCTCGAGCAGCGAGGCGAAAAAGTCCGCGAGCTCCTGCGCCGGGAAGAGCCGCTTCAGCCGCAGCAGCTCCCCCGTCTCCGTCTGGCAGTAGGTCAGCCGCACGGCCATCTCGCGGCAGCCGCAGGCGCTGGCGTGAAACCAGGCGTAGCACATGGCCTGCGCCCAGTGCACGGGCACGCCCTCCTCCGGCAGGGAGGACAGCGGGGCGGTGACCGTCTTGATTTCGTCCACCACGGCGACGCCCTCCTCCTCGAAGACGCCGTCGGCGCGGCCCTCCACCGTGAAGCGCAGCTCCTCGTAGTCCTGGGTGTGAGAGAAGAACACCTCCGCGCGGTAGCCCTCCCCCGCCTCCTTCTGCAGGCGGCGGTGAATGCGGGCCCCCAGAGCGGCGCGCTCCGGGGTGGCGGCGCCGGAGCCGCTCTCCAGATTGCCGGAGCGCAGCAAAAACTCCACCAGCCTCCGCACCGAAAGCCGAACCTCATCCATGGCCTGCCGTCTCCCTTCCTCTTTTTTCTTGCTCATTGAGGGTAGTATAGCACAAAAATGGGCGCTGTGCCGAGAGAAAAATTTTTGCCCGCATCTGTTGTATTCCCGTCTGCAATTTATTATAATAAGTACGTTGTGTAAGCTGCCAAAAATTTGACAAACAGACATCGGCTTCCCCGAGACAGGCGAACCAGGCGTGAACCGGCGGCGGCGGGCTTTCCCACAGGGCCCGCGGGTTCCGCCCTTTTCTTTTGCGGAGCAGCCGGAGAATGACGGAGGGGCGCATGAAAGCGATCGGTTTCGACAACAACAAATACCTTGAGATCCAGTCCAGACACATCCAGCAGCGCATCGCGCAGTTCGACAACAAGCTCTACCTCGAGATGGGCGGCAAGCTCTTCGACGACTTCCACGCCTCCCGCGTGCTGCCGGGCTTTCTGCCGGACAGCAAAATCAAGATGCTGATGCAGCTCGCCGACCAGGTGGAGATTGTCATCGTCATCAACGCCACAGACATCGAGAAGAGCAAGGTGCGCGGCGATATCGGCATCACCTACGACGCCGACGTGCTCCGCCTCATCGACGCCTTCCGAGGCAACGGCCTCTATGTGGGCAGCGTCGTCATCGCCCAGTATTCCGGCCAGGCCACGGCAGACACCTTCCACAAGCGCCTGGAATCGCTGGGCGTGAAGGTCTTCCTGCACTACCCGATCGAGGGCTACCCGTCGAACATCCCGCTCATCGTGAGCGACGAGGGCTTCGGCAGGAACGAGTATGTCGAGACGACGCGGCCCCTCGTGGTCGTCACCGCCCCCGGCCCCGGCAGCGGCAAGATGGCCACCTGCCTGTCGCAGCTCTATCATGAATACCGCCGCGGCGTCAAGGCCGGCTACGCGAAGTTCGAGACCTTCCCCATCTGGAACCTGCCCCTCAAGCATCCGGTCAACCTGGCCTACGAGGCCGCCACGGCCGATCTCAACGACGTGAACATGATCGACCCCTTCCATCTGGAGGCGTACAATGAGACCGCCGTCAACTATAACCGCGACGTCGAGGCCTTCCCCGTGCTCAACGCGATCTTCGAGAAGATCTCCGGCACCAGCCCCTACAAATCGCCCACCGACATGGGCGTGAACATGGCCGGGCGCTGCATCATCGACGACGAGGTCTGCCAGGAGGCCTCCCGCCAGGAGATCATCCGCCGCTACTTCCACACGATGTGCGACCTGCGCCTCGGCCGCGTGGAGGAATCCGCCGTCGTGAAGCTGGAGATGCTCATGAGCCGCGCCGGCGTGAGCGTGGACGACAGGCCCGTGGTGGCCGCCGCCCTGCGCCGCGCCGAGGCCACCGAGATGCCCGCCGCCGCCATCGAGCTGCCGGACGGCACGGTCATCACGGGCAAGACCTCCTCCCTGCTCGGCGCGTCCGCCGCCGCCCTGCTCAACGCCCTCAAGGCCCTGGGCGGCATCGACCACAAGATCCTGCTCATCTCGCCGAACGTGATTGAGCCCATCCAGAACCTCAAGACGCACCACCTCGGCAACCACAACCCGCGCCTGCACACCGACGAGGTGCTCATCGCCCTCTCCATCTGCGCCACCCTCAACCCGGTGGCCGGGCAGGCCCTGCAGCAGCTCTCCAAGCTGCGCGACTGCGAGGCCCACTCCACCGTGATTCTCTCCTCCGTCGACGATTCGACCTTCCGCAAGCTCGGCGTCCGCCTGACCTGCGAGCCGCGCTACCAGACGAAGAAGCTGTTCCATAAATAAGAGGCCGCTGCGCTCAGCCGCGGCCCGAAAGCGAGACGGGGAACCCGGCCGCCCGGCGGCAGGGGCTTCCCCGTTTTGCGTCACCGGCGGCCCGTTCGCCGCGCCCGCGCTCCGCAGCCTGCGAAAGGAGAATTTCCATCATGAAGACACCCGCAATTCCCGCCTCCGTCTATCTGGCCCCCGGCGCGCAGGCGGTGGGAGACGTCACCCTCGGCGAGCGCTCCTCCCTCTGGCACAACGCCGTCCTGCGCGGCGACTGCGCGCCCATCACCGTCGGCGAGCGCACCAACATCCAGGACGGGGCCGTCGTCCACTGCTCCGCCGGCGCGCCCACCGTCATCGGGAGCGGCGTGACGGTCGGCCACGGGGCGATTCTGCACAGCTGCACCGTGGGGGACGAGACGCTCATCGGCATGGGCGCGATTGTGCTCGACAGGGCCGTTGTCGGCAGTCATTGCCTGGTCGGGGCGGGCGCTCTCGTCACCCCGCGCACCGTCATCCCGGAGGGCTCCCTCGCCGTCGGCTCCCCCGCGCGCGTTAAGCGCCCCCTCACCGCGGAGGAGATCGGGGAGCTCAGAGAGAACGCCGCCGAATACCTGGACCTCGCGGCAAAGGCCGCCCGGGAAGCGTGAGCGCGGATTTGCGGGGAGCGTTGGGATTTGTGGGGGAGCGTGAAAATTAGCGCCGGGAGAGCAAACGCTTCCCCGGCGCTAGTTTTTAGTCTGATATACGGAAAATACAGCCTCGTTTTTCCCCTCGGAGAAAACAGTCCGGAAAAAGACGCTTACGCTGTTTTGGCTGCATCCGGCTTATGCCGGATGCAGCGTCTGAAGCATCGGTTTGCGGCGCTGCGCACCGGAAACCGACGCTTCAGCAGCTCGGTGCGGGAGGTGTCCTGGCTTCGCATGATGGGAACGGCTTATCAGGCAGCTCGGCGGTCGGGGCTCTGGTCTCGCCTGCCGGTTCGGTCGGCGCTAATTCGTGTGCCACCGGCACACCGCGCCCCGCACCCCGCCGGGTCTCCGCTCCCGCTCCGGTCGGCGCCTTGATTGTGTGCCACCGGCACACGGCGCCCTTTGAAAAGGCGGGCGAAACTTTCATGTTTTGCCCTTTGGCAGCTCGCCGCGCCTTATCCCTCGTAAACCTGTATCTCCGCCTTCTCTATCACAACATCCTCAAGCGGCTTGTCGTTGTCGTCCGTCTGAACCGCTGCGATGGCGTCTACAACCTCCATCCCCTCGAAAACCTGGCCGAATACCGTGTGCCCGCGCCCCGGAATCGAGTATGCCCCGTCAAGGCTCGGGTTGCCGCCGTTCTCTTCATAGAGCTTCCGCACCTCGTCGCTCACTCGGCTCATGTCCGGCATGCTGCCGTA
>CALWRP010000106.1 GCA_944383955.1 uncultured Clostridia bacterium | reverse complement strand
CATGAAGAAGGCGGACGCCACCCCCCACCTCCTGGGCGACTCCTTTTACGCCATCTTCAGTGTCAACTTCCAGACAGGGACCTATGAGAGCTTCAAGGTCGCCGACGACCTGCGGAACGCGCTGCCTCACGCAGGGGATTACAGCCTGCTGCTGAAAGCCATGCGCACCGTGGTATCCCCCGCCACCTATCACGCCTTTGAGGCCGGCTTCTCCCTGGATCAGATCCGGCAGCGGGTGGATCAGGGCATCGCCGACTACGGCGGCGACTACCAGCGGCGCTTTGACGAGGTCTACCGCTGGGTGAACGTGCGCATGCTCCACGATCCGCTGCGCACGCCGAACGAGGTGATCCTCTGCTTCCGGGACGTGGACGAGGAAAAGCGGCGTGAGCTGCAGCACACCATCATCCTGCAGGAGGCGCTTGAGGCGGCCCAGAAGAGCACGAAGGCCAAGTCCGAGTTCTTCAGCCGCATGTCCCACGATATGCGCACCCCGCTCAACGCCGTCATCGGCTACTGCGGTCTGGCGGAAAAGAGCAGCCGCGCGGGAGACGGGGAGAAGACGGGCGAATACATCCGCAAGATTGATTTCGCCTCCGGCCAGCTTCTGAGCCTGATCAACGATATCCTCGAGCTGTCCCGCCTGGAGGCGGGCAAGCAGTATCTCGATCTGCGCGAGCTCGATCTCGCCGCCCTGCTCACGGACACCGCCGATATGTTCCGCGAAAGGATCCAGGCGGACGGAAAAACGTTCGCGCTCGCCATCGATTTCCGCGATCCGTGCGTCGTCGCCGACGAAAAGAAGATCATTCAGCTGCTCAACAACCTGCTGTCGAACGCCGTCAAGTATACCAACCGCGGCGACGCCATCCGCCTGGACGCGAGACAGTTCGATTTCGGGGAGCACAGCAAATATCAGATTGTGGTGGAGGATACGGGCATCGGCATGACAGAGGGCTTCCTCGAGCATCTGTTTGACCCCTATTCGCGCGAGACGGCCTTCTCCTCCCATCCCACGGTCGGCACCGGCCTCGGCATGGCGATTGTCAAGAGCCTGGTGCAGCAGATGAGCGGCGAGATCTCCGTCTCGAGCACGCTCGGCGAGGGCACGCGCTTCACCGTCACCCTGCCGCTGGAGACGGCGCGCAGCCGCGAGGCCGCGCAGAGGGACACAAAGCCGAAGGAGGGGCTTCAGCCGCCCGCCTTTGACTGGAGCGCCCGCCGGATCCTGGTGGCGGAGGACAACGACCTCAACCGCGAGATCGTCACCGAGCTGCTCGAGGCGCTCGGCGCGCAGGTGCTCGCCGCCGTCAACGGCGAGGAGGCCGTGCACGCCTTCTCGGCGGCCCCGCTCTTCTCTGTCGACGCGGTTCTCATGGATATGCAGATGCCGGTGATGGACGGCTGTCAGGCCGCCGCGGCCATCCGCGCCCTCGATCGCCCGGACGCCGGCGTGCCCATTGTGGCGGTGACGGCCAACGCCTTCGCGGAGGATATCGACCGCACGACCAAGGCGGGCATGAACGATCATGTTTCCAAGCCGATCGACAGCGCCCTGCTCAGCAAGGTGCTGCAGCGGCTGATGACGGAATGGGACGAGCGCCGCGGCGCCGCGGGAAGGGAGGAAAACCGGTGAGCGATCCGAAAACGGAATCGATGCTGATTGTGGACGACGAGGAGGTCAACCGGGCCATCCTGGCGAACATTTTCAGCGAAGAATATGAGATTTTCGAGGCGGAGGACGGCGTGGAGGGCCTTGCCGCCGCGCAGGCGCGCCAGGACAGCCTGAGCGCTATCCTGCTCGATGTGCAGATGCCGCGCATGGACGGCATCGAGGTGCTGCGCCGCCTGCGGGACACGGGCCTGCTCTCGCGCGTGCCCGCCTTTCTCATCACGGCGGACATGGGCGGGGCCACCCTGCGGGAGGCATACGAGCTCGGCGTGATGGACGTCATCTATAAGCCGGTGGTGCCCTTTCTGGTGCGCCGCCGCGTCAATTCTGTCGTCGAGCTCTTCCGGGCCCGGCGCCTTCTCGGCGCGGAGGTGGAGCGCCAGCGGGAGGAGCTGCTGCGCCAGACGGAGCAGCTCGCGCAGATGAGCACCGGCATGGTGGAGGCGCTCTCCACCGCCATCGAATTCCGCAGCGACGAGTCGGGCGAGCATGTCCGGCGGCTGCACGATATCACCTGCCATCTGCTGCGCCGCACCGAGCTCGGCGCCGGCATCCCGGAAAGCCAGATCCGCCTCATCGGCATCGGGGCCATCACCCACGACGTGGGCAAGATCTCCATTCCGGACGCCGTGCTCAACAAGCCCGGGCGGCTCACACCGGAGGAATACGAGCTGATGAAGACCCACACCGTCAAGGGAGCGCAGCTGCTCGACCGCATCCCCCAGATGCGCGGGCACTCGGCCTACGCTTACGCCCGCGACATCGCCCTGCACCACCACGAGCGGTGGGACGGCCGCGGCTACCCGGACGGCCTCAAGGGCGGCGAGATTCCCATTTGGACGCAGGTTGTCTCCCTCGCGGACGTCTACGACGCTCTTGTGAGCCCGCGCTGCTACAAGAAGGCGTATTCCTTCGAGACGGCGCTGGAGATGATTTTCGGCGGGCAGTGCGGCGTGTTCAACCCGCGGCTGCTGGAGTGCTTCCGGCAGGCGGAGCCGGCGCTGCGCCGCCTCTACCAACACGCGAAAGGAGAGGACGAGCATGCAGGAGAGTAACCGCGAGCGGCTGCTGGCCGCTTCAATCGACGTGGACGAGGCCATGGAGCGCTTCCTGAACAACGAGGCGCTGCTGATGAAATTCCTGCGCCGCTTCCCCGCCGACGCCAGCTTTTCCAGGCTGGAGGAGGCGATGGCGCGCGGCGACACGGCGCAGGCCTTCGAGGCGGCCCACACGCTCAAGGGCGTGGCGGGCAACCTCTCTCTCAAGGGCCTGTTCGAGGCGGTGTGTCCGCTGGTGGAGTCGCTGCGGGCCGGGGAGCTCGCCGCGGCGCAGGCGCAGCTCGGCGAGGCGGCGGCGTGGCACCGCCGCACCGTGGAGGCCATCGAGGCGATCGCCTGAGAGGGGGAAACGCCGCGGCTCACAGGCGAAAAAGAAACCGCGCGCATCAGGCTGCGAGGAATGTCCGGCACATGGCTGGCCGGCTTCCCCGCAGCCTTTGCTGTCGCATCAGAGGGGCCCCCCGGCTCAGCCGGGGGGCCCCCAGACTGTCGATAAAGCTGAAAAAGGGCAAACGTAAAGTTTTCGCTCAAGCCTTTTTCAAAAGGCTTGCAGGGGTTAAGGGGGCAGAGCCCCCTTAAATAGCTTGCGAAGCGCCAGAAAAGCCAGGA
>CALWRP010000105.1 GCA_944383955.1 uncultured Clostridia bacterium | reverse complement strand
TCAGGCTGACAGGCAAGGCGGCCGCAGCAAGCCGCCGAAGCGTCGATTGACGGGACGCCACCCGTCAATTGATGCTTCGGTCGTCCCCCAACGGGGGACAGTAGCTCGCACCTCCGTGAGGGAGCTGGCACGACGCTTTGGCGTCGTGTCTGAGGGAGTTTACCGGGCTTGAGCGGTGGAGATACCTTCCTCTGCGCGCTGAGCTCGAGCGAAGCCGTTCCTCTTCCGCGCAGGGAAAAGAAGCTCCGGGCTGTCGAAGCGTTATTTTCCGGTGCTGTGCACCGCAAAATAATGCTTCGCACGCAAGTCACGGCCGCGCCGTGACTTGCATGGGCGCAGCCACCACACTTCTTCCCTATTCCCTATTCCCTATTCCCTATTCCCTATTCCCTCTTCACTTTTCATTTATCTTCCTTCCATCACGCGGAGGAAGAATTCGGCGGCGCGGCCGATCTTCTCCGTGGGGACGCGCTCGTTCAGGCCGTGGATGCACGCGCGCTCCTCCTTGGAGAGCTCCATGGCGGAGAAGCGGAAGACGTTGTCGCAGATGGCGCAGAAGTGGCGGGAATCGCTGCAGGCGACCATCATATAGGGGGAGACGATGGCCTCGGGCCAGGTGGCGCGGATGGCGGCGCGCACGCGCTCCCAGGCTGGCGTGCCCGTGGGCGAGACCGCGGAGGGCTCCGTGCCCTGGATGCGGCGCAGCGAGACGTCCTCGTCGCCGATGACGCGGCGCAGGTAATCCTCCGCGGAGGCCATTGTGTCGCGCGGGGAGAGGCGCAGGTTGGCCGTCATGCGGGCCTCGGTGGGGATGGCGTTGGCGGCGCGGCTGCCCTCCATCATCGTGAAGCAGCAGGTGGTGCGCAGCAGGGCGTTGAGCTCGCCGCCCGCCTTCGTGCAGATGAGCTTGAGCAGCGGCAGGAAGCACCACAGGTTGGCGAAGACAAGGCGCAGGCCAAAGGAGGAATGCCGGCCCAGCGTGTCGAAGAGCTCGGCGGCCGCGGGCGTGAGCGCGGCGGGGAAGGGGTGAGCGTCGATCCTCGCCGCCGCCCGGCAGAGCGCGGCGACCGGCGTCTTCGGCGGCGGGGCGGAGGTGTGGCCGCCCCTGCTCTTCACAGAGAGCTCCACGTCCATCTGGCCCTTCTCGCAGGTGCCCACCACGGCCGTCTTCCGCTTCACGCCGGGGAAGGCCCCCTCCACAATGGCGCCGCCCTCATCGAGCACGAAGGCGGGCTTCACGCCGCGGCGGCGCAGCTCCTCCACGATGGCCGGGGCGCTCGGGCCCATGATCTCCTCGTCGCCGGAAAAGGAGAGGTAGATGTCCTGCTCCGGCACAAAGCCGCGGGCGAGCAGCGTCTCCGCCGCCTCGAGGATGCCGCAGAGCGTGCCCTTCGTGTCCAGCGTGCCGCGGCCCCAGAGCACGCCGTCCCCGTCCGTCTCGCCGCAGAAGGGGTCGCGCTGCCAGGCGGACAGGTCTCCCGGGGGCACCACGTCATAGTGGGCCATCAGCACCAGCGGCGCGTCGCTGCGCTTTCCCTTCCAGTGGTAGAGCAGGCCGCTCGCCCCGATGCGCTCGCGCGGGCAGGCCTTCGTCACCAGGGGGTAGAGCTCCGTGAGCAGGGCGCGGAAGCGCTCGAACGCCTCCTCGTCCACGGCGGCGGGGTCGCGGCTGGAGACGGTCTTCACGCGCACCATCTGCGCCAGGTGGTCCGCCGCCCTGGCATAGTCGACGCCGGCCGGCTCCGCGCTGGGGGCCTCCTCCGCCCGCGGGCGGAACAGGGCCGTGCGCACCAGCAGGACGGCAAAAAACGCGGCGGCGAGCATCGGAATCAGCCAGCCGAGCATCTCACACCAGCCCCTTCCGATACAGCAGACGGGCCGCGCCGATCGCGATGAGCGCCCCCACGGGCACCAGCACGCTCACAGACGAGGCGAGCGACGGCACCGCGATGAACAGCGCAATCATGCACACCAGCGGCGCGACGGCGAGCTTCCAGTTCTTCGCGATGTAGACGACGCCCAGGCCGCCGAAGAGGGCGGGCAGAATCATCTTGAAGGCGGGCTGGAGCACCGGGGCGTTGAGCACCGGCGAGAGCTGCGCGAAGAGCAGCACGCCCGCGCCGAGGATGAGCGTGGTGACGATGGAGGTGGTGGCGATGGCGATGGTGGAGATGACCTCTCCCTCCTCGCTGCCGGGCTTGACCTTCGCGGCCTCCATGGCGTTGATGGCCGCCGGGGCCTTGAGGTTCGTGATGTTGCCCGTCACAAAGGCGAGATACGTGCCGCCGCTGCCGAGCATCGGGGCGTAGGTGAACACCTCGATGGAGCACACCACCCAGTAGATGGGCGCGACGCCCAGCAGGCCGGCGAGCACGTCGAGCACATTGGGCCACACGCCGAACCAGACGCACATTGAAACCGGCACCAGCAGCATCACCGCGAGCGCCGCCAGCATCCAGGCGCGGCCGTAGGCGTGCACCTGCACGCTGTATTCCTTCTGTGTTTTCATGGATAAAGCCTCCTTCTCAGCCCCACAGCCCGGCGGGCAGCAGCTCCGCGGGCAGCAGGCTCGCATACAGAATCGAGAGCGCCATCGCGCCCAGCATGCTGATGGGCAGCGCGAAATTTTCCAGCCATTTCACCTTTTTCACCTTCACGAGGACGCCGCACACGCCCATAATGGCCGCGGAGGTGAGCAGGGTGAGGATGGAGAGCAGGCCGTCTGAGATGCCCATGCCGAGAAAGGCGGAGATCATGCCGAGGAACATGGCCGTGAGGAAGAGGTCGCCCCAGTGGGTGTCCTTCTGGCGCAGGCTGTGCACGCCGCCGAGGATCTTCCTGAGGAAGAGGGGGATGATGATGAGCGGGGTGATGCAGCCGAGCGTCATCACCCAGGCCACCGTGTTGAAGGCCAGCGGCCCGCTCACCGGGGCGGAGATGCTCTCGCCGATGGCGTTCAGGGCCACGGTGGCGGCCGGCAGCTCATAGGTGACGGCGCCCAGCACGCTCAGGCGGATCCACGGCAGCGGCAGCCCCAGCGTCTTGGCCAGGGTGATGAGGCCGAGCAGGATGGAGACCGACGGCAGAACCGCGAACACGGCGCTGGAGGCGACGGTGCGCCGGATGGTGACCCCGGAGATGCCCAGCTGCCGGCTGCGCCGCACCGCCCGGATGAGGAAATAGAGCGACTGCGCGATGACAAAGAGCCCGACCAGACCGCCGAGCAGATACATGAAGGCGCTGTTTTTGAAATCCATCGGTTGCCCCTCCTCTCAGCAGCTCGCCAGGGCGCCCATCGGGTCCCACGGCGGCAGATGCTTCGGGTCGCGGCCGAGCGCCTCCAGCTGCGCGGCGGAGAGATGCTCGCGCCGGATGACCACCTGGTAGACGTAGCGCTCGAACCAGGCGGCGCTCATCAGATAATAGCCCTTCTGGCCGTTCTCGTCGCTCCAGCTGTTCTGCACCTTCCAGCGCAGGGGCTTTCCGTCCTCGCCGAGCTCCACGCCCGTGAGCACCATCGCGTGGTTCATCGCGCTCTCGCGGTAGTCGAGCATGTCGCCCTTCTCCATCGAGAAATCGAGCCCGAAGGCGCAGGCGTAGTCGAAGGCCTCGGTGTCCCAGATGCCGCGCTTGCGGTCTCCGCATTTGCCCACGTCGCTGCCGAACCACACGAGCTGGCCGGCCTGAAGCTGGCGCACGGCAAGATCCACAAGCTCCTCCATCGGCAGGTTGAGATAGCGGATGTCGCCGCCGCCCACCACGTTGCCGAGGTAGTCCACCGTATACGGGCACGAGAAGGGCTTGTCCGGCGTGGGCGAGTTGATGACGCTCACATAGTCCGAGAGCGGCAGGGCGATATACTTCTCATAGAAGCTCTTCGGCGTCAGGCCGCGGTCGATGTGGTAGGCCTTCTCCCTGTCCGTGTAGCAGAAGTCGAAGGAGGCCGGCGGCTCGCCGAGGCAGGTGCACAGAAGCGAGTAGATTTCCTCGAGCATGCCCTCCTTCTCCGCGCGCAGATCGGCCGCGCCCTCGCGGTGCATGCGCTGCAGGCGGGCGGCGAACTGGCGCAGCTTCGTGTTGAGCAGGCCGTTCATGGCGGCGGTGTGGCTCGACTGGTACGTCTCGTCCATCGCCTCCTTGGGCGCCGCGCCGTATTTCTCAATCAGGTTCACGAACATGTCCCACTGGCCGCCGTCCTGCACGCCGGTGGAGAGAATCCAGCACAGCGTCCGGTCGTCCACCGGGCAGTCGATGCGGTCGAGCACCGACTCGAGGAAATAGTTGCTCTTCTCGAGCTTGTCCCAGAAGGAGATGTAGTTCTGCGAGAGCTCGAAGGCCTCGAGGCCGCATGCCTTCGCGACCTCCTCGCGCAGCAGGTTGGCCCCCGCGAAGATCCAGCAGCGGCCGCTGCGCTCCTGGTTCGTCACCGGCAGCGTGGGGATCTCCACCGAGAAGTGGAAGCGGTCCCCGCGCAGGCGGCGGTGGTCGAAGGTGACCTCGGCGAGCTCCGTCTGCGCCAGAGCGTTCGTCATGGCGCGGCGGGCGGGGCTTGCGTTATAGCGGGCAGAGCAGGCCGAAAGCTGCTTCCAGCCGATGGCCTCAGCGTGTTTCATATCGACAGACTTCCTCTCACACCGGGCCGCGGCCTGGGGGTGAGCCTGCCGCGGCCTGTCAAATTTTCCTTTATTGTAGCAGATCCGAACCGGGAATGCAATCATGCCCTTGACAGCAAACCGTATCAGATGTATAATACAGTTAGAAAGTGTATGATATATGTAATACGGTTTTGCCCCTGCGCCCGCAAAGCGCCGCGCAGAGAGGGCGCCGGCCTGCGAGGAGGTGACGGCCCTGGTTTCGTTCGAAGGCTTTACCCTGGCCCCCGGCATTCCGATCTACCAGCAGATCCTGCTCTTTCTCAAGCGCGGGGCCGTCTCCGGCGTCATTCAGAACGGCGACGAGCTTCCCTCGCGCCGCGTGCTCTCGGCCCTGCTGGGCGTGAACCCGAACACGGTGCAGAAGGCGTACCGCATGCTGGAGGAGGAGGGGCTGATAGCCTCGCACAGCGGGGCGAAGAGCGTGATGGTGCTCGACGGGGAGACGCTCGCGCGCGTGCGGGCGGAGCTTCTGGAGGCGGACGCGAGGAGCGCCGCGCAGGCGCTGCGCCAGCTGGGGCTGACGAAGGCGGAGGCGCTCGCGCTGATTGAGAGATACTGGGAATGAGGTGACAGAAGATGCGCAGACATGGTTCCGTTCTGCTGTGGCTTTGCCGCAGCTCGCTTTCCCCGATGCTTTTGCTCCTTCTGGCGGCGGGCGCGGCGCAGGCCGGGTGGTTCCTGGCCGGGATGGGCCGGGCGGCCTCTCTGGAAACGCTGCTCGCGGGCGGCGCGCTGGCCGTGCCCGCCGCCCTCTGCCTGCTTTTGCTGTGCGCCCTGCTCGCGGGCGTGGGCTGCGACCGCGGGGCCGCCAAATGCGGCTTCACGCTGCGCCGCCTGCGGGTGACGGAGCGGGCCGTCCTGCTCTGGCAATGGGCGTACAACACGGCCTGCCTGCTGCTGCTGTGGGCCTTCGAGCTGCTGCTCGCGTTCGGCCTGTGCGTCCTCTTCACGGCGCGGCAGGAGCCCTCTCTCGTGAGCGGGCAGACGGTCTTTCTCGCCTTCCTGCGCAGCCCCCTGCTGCACGGCCTGCTCCCGCTCGGGGAGTGGAGCCTGTGGGCGCGCAACGCGCTTCTGGCCGTCACGCTGGGGGGAGCCTGCGCCCTGCTGCCCTATAAGCAGCGGCGCGGCCGCCTGGGCTGGGAGACGCCCGCCGCGGCCACCCTCGCGCTCTTTTCCTTCCCGTGCGGCGTGGGGCGGTGGGAGAGCGTCGTGCTCACCCTGCTGCTGTCGGCCTGCCTCCTTCTGCAGATCGGCGTGGCCGTGTGGGGCAGAGAGGGGGTGAGCGGCGATGAAAAGACGCTGTGAGCGCGCGCTCACCCCGCCGGGGATCTCCTTCGCGGCGGAGCGGCGCTGGTTCGCGGCCGGGCTGGTCCTCGCCGCGCTGTGGAGCCTGCGCTTTGTGCCCGGCTATCTGCGGGCGCTCGGCGCGCTCTATGAGACCGACCGCCTCACCGGGGAGCGCTCCCTGCTCGAGGGCGCGGTGATGCCCCCCTTTGCGGAGGTGCTCGGCAGCGCCCTGGCGGGCTTCCCGGTGCTGGCGCTGGCCATGGTGTTCGTGGCCGTCTTTCACTATCAGTCGCATGTTCGCGGCAGCCGCAGCATCCTGCTCATGCGCCGCCTGCCGGACCGCTGGGAGCTGCACCGGCGCTGCCTGGCGGCTCCCCTTCTGGGGCTGCTGGCGGCGGCCGCCGCCGCCCTGGCGCTCTGGCTTCTCTATTTCGCCGTCTACCGGCTGGCAACGCCGCAGGAGTGCCTTCTGCCGCTGAGCCGGCCCGATCCGGGGAGGTTTCTGCCATGATTGAGATTCGCCATTTGAACAAAAAGTATCCCGGCAAGCTGGCTCTCTCGGACGTGAGCTTCGATCTGCCGCGCGGGGAGATTGTGGGCCTGCTGGGCGAGAACGGGGCGGGGAAGACGACGCTGATGAAGTGCATGCTCGGCCTCACGCGCTTCGAGGGCTCCGTCACCCTGGACGGCGAGCCCGTCTCGCACCGCAACATCGCCGCGCTCTCCTTCGGCACCGGCGAGCACTCGTTCTTTCCGGGCCTGACGGCGCAGGACCACCGCGTGTTTTACGAAGCGCATTTCCCGCGCTTCTCCGCCCAGCGCTTCCACGGCCTGCTCGACTTCTTCTCGCTGCCCCCGCACCGGAAGCTGCGCACCTTCTCGATGGGCCAGCAGAACCAGTTCGAGGTGATTCTGGCCCTCTCGCAGGGGGCGGACTACATCCTGCTCGACGAGCCCTTTGCCGGCAACGACGTCTTCAACCGCGAGGACTTCTACAAGGTGCTCTCCGGCATCCTCGAGCCGCACGAGACGCTGCTGCTCTCCACCCATCTCATCGAGGAGGTCTCCGGCATCCTCGGCCGCGCCCTGCTGCTGCGCGGCGGCAGGCTGGTGGGCGACCTGAGCGTGCCGCAGCTCGAGGAGGAGGGGAAGACGCTGCTCGAGGCGGTGAAGGAGACCTACCGCTACCGCGCCGACCGCGTGGGCAGGGCCCTCGGCGCGCTGACCGGGGAGGAGGAGCTGCCGTGAAGCGCTCGCTGATTTGCTTTTTCCTGCTGCTCGTGCTGGCCGCGGGCGGCAGCGCCGCCGTCTTCTCGCAGGTCTATGCCGCGCGGGACCAGGTGGAGCTCCGGGCCGAGACCGTCTTCGGCGACCCGGCCTGCGCCGAGGGCCTGGCCGTCACCGTGCCGGTCTCCTATGCCGGCCAGGCCTTCTGGGAGACGACCTGCTTCCTCGGCAGGGAGACGCGGGCGGAGACGAGCTACCGCTTCTTCCAGACGGCCCAGCCCGACGAGAGCGAGCCGCAGACGCCCGCCCTCGACCTGGGCACGGAGCTCTCCTTCGGCTACGACTCCGACGCGGAGAGCGGCATCGCCCTCGCCTACGGCGAGCTGTTCGAGGAGACCGGGCCCGGCTCGGAGCGCGAGCGCGTCGTGCGCCTGGCGGACTACTATGAATATTATCCGCTGACGCTGTACGTCACCCTCCCGGACCGCAGCGAAGCCTACAGCGAGGAGTCCTACGTCCGCGGCCTCTATAAGGGCGCGCCGGAGCGCCTCTTCTCAGCCTTCCGCGACTTCTTCCGCGTCCGCGTGCTCGAGAGCGAGACGATCCGCATCTCCGTCAGCAAGGACGCGCAGGGCCGCCTGGCGGGCGTCGGCTCCGCGAGCACGGATTCCGACTCCTACGGCCTCTGGCCGGTGAGCGCCGTGCGCGGGAACGAGTGCTACTTCGCCTTCAACGCCGTCACGCAGCAGGGCGGCACGGTGGACGTGAGCGGCGTCGCGGGCGGCTTCGGCGTCTACCGCGCGGTGTTTTGCGAGGAGGAGGGCGAGCTCGCCCTCAGCTCGCTCGAGACGGTGTACCCCCTCGATCCGGAGACGGCCATCCTGAACCTCACGCTCAGCCCGGACGAATCGCGCCTGCTGCTGCACACCGGCGAGGACGGCGACTATGTGATAACGGAGCTCGACCTCGGCACGTTCGAGCCCGTGCGGCGCACGGCGGCTCCCGGCGTCGTGCCCGAGGGCGGCGGCGCGAGCCTCTTCGAGGAGGAGGGCTTTCTCGTGGCGGTGACGGACCATCTCACCGTCTTCACCCTCGCCCCCGGGGGCGACTGCGCCCTCGCCCTCTCCGTCCCCTTCGACTACGAGAACGAGCCCGTCTTCACCCCCCTGCTCAACTCCACCTCCTTCGTCTTCGACGGCTCCCGCCTCGCCGTCTTCGACACCCTCCCCGACGCCGCCCCCCGCGGCCCGAACTTCTACGCCGCCGTCTACGACGCCTCCGGCCTCCTCTACTACGGCACCTACCGCAGCAGCCTGAGCCTCGGCAGCGCCGAAGGCACGACAGGGGACATGAGGCGGAGCGCGCGGCTGCGCTGCGCGCAAGGGAAGAAGGAATAGGGAATAGGGAAGAGGCAGCGCGGCTGCGGCCGCGCGAGGGAAGAAGGAATAGGGAATAGGGAAGAAGTGTGGTGGCGCGGCGCAGCCGCGCGAATGGATAGGGGTACGGCCCGCAGTCAGCTTCCGTAGATCGCTGAACTACAGCTCCGCCCGTTCCTGGGCTCCTCCTCTGGGGGAGCTGGCTTGACGGCGCGCAAGCGGCGGCAAGTCTGAGGGAGTAAGCCGCCGGAAGCGCGGCGGCGCCTCTGAGACCGCCCAACCCAAAAAGCCTGCTCCAGCCACATGCCGGAGCAGGCTTTTTTGTTCCTCTTTCCTGTCTGTTCTGTCCGCCCCCGCGCGTTACGGGGCGCTGGCGCTGGAGGGGTCGATCGGCACCGGTTCGGCGGAGGAGGGGAGGACGTTTTCGCCGAAGGATTTCGAGCGCGAAACCGTCTCAAGGCTCACCACCGTGACGCCGCGCGTGTCCTCGCCGTCTATCTCGCCGCGATAGCCCACGCGGATGGTGTCGCCGAGCAGCAGGCCGTCCAGGCCCGCGCTGCTCTCCTCGTCGAAGGAGAAGGACAGCTGCCGGCCGTCCTCGGTCTCGAGCACCAGGGAGTGCATGGCGGCCTCGATGACGACGCCCTCCTCATAGGAGACGGATTCGTCGCCCATCAGGGTGAAGCACTCCGCCACCTCGTCGGCGGTCAGCTGCATTTCTCTATAGAGCGCCTCCTTCTCCTCGTTCACAAACGTGCACGCGGAGGGAAGGGAAAAGCAGAAGACGTTCGGCTCGCGCTCCCCGAGGAGCTGGAGGGCCTCGGCGCTCTCCTGCGCGCTTTTCCTCCACCAGTCCTCCTTCACGCAGCAGAGCGAGAGCAGGGGCGCGTCCTTGTCGTTCTGAAAATAAAAGGTGACGCGGGAATAATCGGAGCCGTCCTCCTCCTGGTTCCCGTGGGTGACCACAATGCTGTAGTTTTCAGAGCTCCACCGCTGCGGGACGGAAAAGGAAAAGCCGAGCTCCATGTTTTCATAGACAAAGGGCTCCTCCTGCGCGGCGGCGGAGGAGACCGAAAAGGAGCTTTGCAGCTCGATGGCGGGGATCCGCTTCTCCCCGGACGAGCAGGAGGCAAGGAGAAGCAGCGTCAGCAGAACGGCGGGAAAAAGGAGCCTGGTTCGCACCGCTGGTTCCTCCTTTCACGGTAAAATGGCAAAATGCGTGCACAAAGCCAAGCGAAAACTGCTCGCTCAGATTCAGCATACCTCTTCCGCGCGCATTAGTCAATCTTCGTAAGTGATTTGTAACGGGCGATTACAGGTCTGTAATCGCCCTGCCTTTTTTTGGAAATGAAGGATGTAACCGTTTACACTTTCATAGTTAGGGGCAATTAACATGAAATTCAGGAAAAACGGATGGAGAAATGAATCGAAAACGAGACGAATTTTCATTTTTGTGTGCATTCTAGCCGAATTCCGGCGCTGAAATTTTCTGCGCAAACGGGTTGATTTTCTTTCTTCGCAAGGAAACGGAAGAAAACAGAAGAAAACGGGACGCTGAGGCATCCTAATCGAGCGAAATCGGGTTGAAGTTTCAAAAGCGGGGAGGTATACTTGCCGAAGAATCCAAAGAGGCAGATTGGAGGGACCAGGGAGGACGCTGCCGGGGCGTTTCCCGGCGACTGAAAACAGACTTCCGCAAGCCGGACAGGAGGAGAAACATGTTCCGTATCAAGTGGCTTTGGAAGTATATGGGGGAGAAGAGGAATCTGTTTGTGGTGGCCATGATTCTCTCGGCCGTCACATCGACCATGCTGGTCATCAACCCCATGCTTTCGCAAAAGCTCATCGATGAAGTCATCACACCGCAGAACACCGCTCTGCTGCTGCCGATCCTCGGGGCCATGCTCGCCGTGCAGATGGTGAGACTGACCATGCGCTACACCATGATTGTGCTGCTCGAGAAGAGCAGCCAGTGCACGTTCAACAGCCTGCGGCACAAGATGTACGACGTGCTCCAGAACATGGACGCGCGGTACTTCCACAGCATCCGCACGGGCGACCTGATGACCCGCATGACAAACGATCTCGACCTCATCCGCCATGCCCTCGCGTGGATTTCGTATGTCACGGTCGATTCGATTGTCACCTTTGCGGCGGCGCTGATTTATCTCGGCTGCGTCAACGTGGAGCTCATGCTCTGCCTCGCGGCCATCACGCCGCTGATTCTGATTGTCACGCGCTTTTTCTCGAAGACCATTCATCCGATGTTCGTGGAGCTGCGCTGGAAGCTCTCGAGCCTGAACACCGTGGCGCAGGAGAACATCGAGGGCAACCGCGTGGTGAAGGCCTTTGCCCGCGAGGACTATGAGAACGCGAAGTTCGAGGAGAAGAACGAGGACTACCGCAAGATGAACCTGAAAACCGCCTATGTGGGCGCGAGGTTCAATCCCATCATCGACATTCTTTCCCAGTCGCTGACGGTGACGACGCTGCTGGTGGGCGGCTTCTTCATGGTGCAGGGCAAGCTGACGGCGGGCGAGATTCTGGCGTTCTCCTCGCTCACGTGGGCGCTGGCGAACCCGCTGCGCAACCTCGGCATGCTCATCAACGACATTCAGCGCTTCTTCGCTTCCTGCCAGATGATCATTGAAATCTTCTATGCCCAGCCCTCCATCGCAGACCGCTACCAGGCGAGGGATCCGGGCGTGCGCCCGCAGGGCGACGTCGAATACCGCAGCGTGACGCTGCGGATCGACGGCACGACGATTCTCGACGACATCAGCTTCCATGTCAAGCCCGGCCAGACGCTCGGCATCATCGGCACCACGGGCTCCGGCAAGACGACGCTTGCGGGCATGCTCACGCGCGTCAACGACGCCACGAGCGGCGAGGTCCTTCTCGACGGCGAGCCGGTGCAGGACTACACCCTCAAGGCGCTGCGCCGGTCTGTGGGCGTCGCCATGCAGGACGTGTTCCTGTTCTCGGACACGGTGGACGCGAACATCGCCTACGGCAGGCCCGATATGCCGGAGGACGAGGTGAAGGACTTTGCCCGCCGCGCCGGGGCGGACGAGTTCATCCGCCGCATGGAGGACGGCTACGAAACGCTCGTGGGCGAGCGCGGCGTGGGCCTCTCCGGCGGGCAGAAGCAGCGCCTCTCGCTGGCCCGCGCGCTGGCCGTGCGCCCGGCTGTGCTGATTCTCGACGACACCACCTCCGCCGTGGATATGGAGACGGAAAAATACCTGCAGGAGCAGATGCACGCCCTCAACTTCCCGTGCACGAAGATCATCATCGCCCAGCGCATCTCCTCGATCGAGGACGCGGACCTGATTCTCGTGCTCGACAAGGGCAGGGTCATCGAGCGCGGCACGCACCGCGAGCTGCTGGCGAACAATGGCTTCTATCGCCATATCTGGGCGATTCAGAACAGCAAGGAGGAGGTCGGTGAGCTTGGCGCGTAACCGTTTTGACGTTGACGAAACCCTCGAAGAGCCTCTTAATTTTAAAAACCTGAAAAAGGTCATGGTATACGTCATGCGCTGCAAGGGCAAGATGCTCGCGGCGCTGATCCTCAGCGGCCTCGGCAGCGTGGTGGGCCTGACCGGTCCGCTGATTGTCTCCTACGCGATGGACAATTCCATCCCGCAGGGCAAGCTCGACGAGCTGGTCCGCCTCTCCGTTCTGCTCGGCGTCACCATCCTGGTGAACGTGAGCTTCACGGCCATCCGCCGCGTCATCGTCGCGCAGGCCTCGCAGACGATGGTGCACGATATCCGCCGCGACCTGTTCGCGCACCTGCAGGTGCTGCCGTTTTCCTACTACGACAACCGCCCGCACGGGAAGATTCTGGTGCGCATCGTGCACTATGTGAACAATGTGTCGGACGTGCTTTCCAACGGCCTGCTCGATTTCATCATTGAAATCATCAACATCATCTTCATCATCTTCTTCATGTTCCAGGTGAGCGTGCCGCTCGCGGCCGTCACCACCGCGGGCCTGCCGGTGCTCATCGTCTTCATCCTGCTCATCAAGCCGAAGCAGCGCCGCGCGTATCAGCTCATCTCCAACAAGAATTCCAACCTCAACGCCTATGTGCAGGAGTCGATCGAGGGCGTGAAGGTGACGCAGGCCTTCAACCGCCAGGAGACGAACCTCGGCATCCTCGACCGCCTGATTGAGGAGCGCCGCCGCGCGTGGATGCGCGCCATCTACATTTCCAACTCCGTGTGGTACTCCACGGAGACGATCTCGCAGATCGTCTTCTCGCTCGTGTACATTGTGGGCGCGTATGCCCTCAACCCGATGGCCTCCTTCGGCGTGCTGCTCGCCATGGGCACCTACGCCTCAAAGTTCTGGCAGCCGATCGTCAACCTGGCGAATATCTACAACAAGTTCATCGACGCGATGGCCTACCTCGAGCGCATTTTCGAGACGATGAACGAGCCCCCGGTCATCGAGGACCGCCCCGGCGCGCAGCCGCTGCCGCCCGTGGTGGGCCGCGTGGAGTTCGACCGCGTGAGCTTCGGCTATGAGCCGGGCCAGAAGATCCTGCACGACGTCAGCTTCGCGGCCGAGCCCGGCGAGAGCATCGCCATCGTGGGGCCCACGGGCGCGGGCAAAACGACGATCGTCAATCTCATCAGCCGCTTCTACAACATCGAGGAGGGGGCTGTGCTCATCGACGGCCACAGCGTGATGGACGTGACGCTGCACTCGCTGCGCAGCCAGATGGGCATCATGCTGCAGGACAGCTTCGTCTTCTCCGGCACCATCGCGGACAACATCCGCTACGGCCGCCTTGACGCCAGCGACGCGGACATCGTGCGCGTCTCGAAGCTGCTGTGCGCGGATGAGTTCATCAGCAAGCTTCCCCGCGGCTATCAGACGGAGGTCAAGGAGCGCGGCGGCGGCCTCTCTCAGGGCCAGAAGCAGCTCATCGCCTTTGCGCGCACGCTGCTCGCCGATCCGCGGATCCTCGTCCTCGACGAGGCGACCTCCTCGATCGACACCTCCACCGAGCAGCTGCTCCAGCGGGGCATCAACCTTCTGCTGCAGGGCCGCACCTCGTTCATCATCGCCCACCGCCTCTCCACCATCCGCAGCTGCACGCGCATCATGTACATCGACGGCGGCGAGATTAAGGAGTGCGGCTCGCACGACGAGCTGATGGCCAAGCGCGGGTATTATTATCACCTCTACATGGCCCAATACCGCGACGACCCCCAGCCCGCCCAGCCTCCGCTCCAGAAAGCGGAGGGAGCCCCGGCATAACGGCGGCCCCGGCTGCACAGCGAGACAAAAGGCGGCCGCTGCAAAATAGCCTTACAAAAAAATGATGCAAAAAAACCGGTCCCCGGGAAAAGCAGAATCGCTTCTCCCGAGGGCCGGTTTTTATTGCTTGTACAGCGAGACAAAAAGCGGCTGTTGCAAAATAGCCTTACAAATTCAGAGTGTTGTTTTCAAGGCGATGGAGGGGAGTAAGCTTCCGTGACCGCGGCGGCGCTTGTGAGTGGTGAGCTTGAGCGAAGCCGTAACCTGGCCTCCCTCTTGAGGGAGGTGGCGCTTTGCCTGTCGCAACAGGCAAAGTGACGGAGGGAGTTAGGCCAGCGCCGCGCTGCCTCAGAGGAGCCTCGGCGCTCCCGGCAGCTTACTCCCTCAGACTTGCCGCCGCTTGCGCGCCGTCAAGCCAGCTCCCCCAGAGGAGGAGCCTAAGTTACGGCGAAGCTGTAGCTCAGCGATCTACGGAAGCTGACTGCGAGCCGTACCCCTTCCACACAGGGAAAAGAAGCTCCGGGCTGCCGAAGCGTTATTTTCCGGTGCCGCGCACCGCAAAATAATGCTTCGCACGCAAGTCACGGCCGCGCCGTGACTTGCATGGCCGCAGCCCGTTCTCTATTTTTTGAGGATCCACTCCGGCCGCAGCACGCCGAGCACAAGACCCTTGCACGCGGAGAAGCCGCAGAAGGGGAGGCTGCCATATTTCGGGTTGACGCTCTCGAGGCGGTCGCCGCGGTAAATTTTAATCACGCGCTCGCCGTCGCGCAGGAAAATCCCCGTTTCGCCGATCTCCACCGAGGGCTGCCTGCGCACGAGGACGCGGTCGCCGTCGTGCAGCTGCGGCTCCATGCTGTCGCCGTGGACGCGCAGAATGTAGTCCGCCTTGCGCGTCAGGTCGGTGCTGAGCACCCGGACGGGCGTGGTCGTCTCGTCGTCGGCAGGGTCGCCGTAGCCGGCCGCGGCGGGCTGCAGCACCTCCGGCAGCACGAGGGAGGAGACCTCCGCGCCGTCTGTCTCCGGCAGGTGCAGAACGGCCCCGCCCTGCTCCCGGCAGCGGCGGTATTCCGTCTCCAGCACCCCGTCCACCGCCTCCCGGCCGTATCCGTCCAGGGCGCGGTATTTTTGCAGGTGGCTGCGCTCCGCGTCCGTCTCCGCGTCGTCCGACCGCGGCGGCGCGCTCCTCTCTCCGGGGAACAGCTCCTCGAGCGTGTGCCCCAGAAAATAGACGAGCCGCTGCATGGTGGCCAGCTGCGGCGCCTTCGTCGCCCCCGCGAAGAGCTTCTCCAGCGTCGGCTCCGGAATGCCCGAGCCTCTCGCGATTTCCGCCGTCGTCAGCCCGGAGTCCGCCTTCATCCGCTTCAAGGGCTCCAACCACGTCACGACCTCCAACCCCTTTCTCCCGCTCCCGCGCGTTTCTTTGTCCTTTACGGTACCATATCCAACGGCGAAAATCAAGAGAAAATTTCCTTTTGCGGTGGGAAATGTCCTTGACAACCATCTTTTAAGGTGGTATTCTGAATTTAGAACCACCGGGGAAGGTGGAAAGGAGGCGAAGGATGAAGCAGGCTTTTGGGGCGGAGGCGGCAGCCCGGCGCGCGGAGGAGGCCGCGGGGGATACCCGTCCGGCACAGAAGGGCGCTCCCCGCGGGCCCGGCGCGGCTGCCGCGGCGCGAAAGGCCGCCGGGGCGCAGGAGGGCTCTCTGCCGTGTGCGGCGCGCGCTCTGCCCGCTTCCCCGGAGCAGGAGGAGAACGAGGCGGCGCGGGCCGCCCCGGCTTTGGCGGAGGCATTCCCCGCGCCGCGGCGAAGAGCTGGCGGAAACGGCCGCGGGGGAGCTCCCGGCCCGGCGGACGGGCAGGGGCCGTCTCCCCGCAAAACGTGGGGAGAGCCGCAGGCGGGGCGTTCCGGGCGCGGACGAGGGGGAAGCGAGGTGACAGCGTGGCGCGTCCGCTCAAGGATGGCGTGGACTATTTCCCGATGGATGTGCATCTTGACACGAAGTTCGATCTGATCGAAGCGGAGTTCGGGCTCACGGGGTTTGCGGTAGTCGTTAAGCTGTACCAGGAGGTGTACGGGCAAGGTTACTACTGTGAATGGACAAGCGAGGTGGCGCTGTTGTTCGGCCGGAAGGCCGGCCTGGGTGGCAACGTTGTTTCGGAGATCGTGGCGGCGGCTCTGCGCAGGGGGATCTTCGACAGGACGCTCTATGAGAAGCACCGGATTTTGACGTCGGCAGGCATTCAGAGGCGGTATTTCGAGGCGGTGAGCCGCCGCAGGTACGTCAACGTCGACAGGCGGTATCTGCTGGTCGACATCGGGCAATATCTGAAGGATGCTGCAATCCGTTGGGTTTCTGCCGACATGAACCCGGTAAATGCGGACAACAATCCGCAAAGAAAACAAAAGGAAAGGAAAGAAGAGAAAAGGAAAGAAGACGATGCGCGCGCGCAGGCGATGAAGCGGATTGCGGACGCCTATGAGGCCTCGATTGGGCTGATGCCGCGCCATGTGGCCGACCAGGCGGGGGCCAGCCTCGCGAAGGGCGTGGATCCGGAGCTGATAGCGAAGGCCATCGGCCTGGCGGCGGAGAACAACGTGAGAAAGTGGAGCTATGCCGCGGCGATTCTGCGGGACTGCGAGCGCAGGGGAATCCGCACGCTGCGGGAATTTGAGACGGAAAGAACAGAAAGGGGGAAGCGAATTGATGAATCTGGTGCTGCCGCACATTCCGCCGGAGATTTTGGAGGCTTATCGCTCGGCGAGCACCTCTAGGCCGCGGCGGTCGGACGCGGAGCGCCTCAACGAGGCGCGGGGGAGCCTGACGGGCTACGACTGCCCCGTGTGCCGCAACAAGGGCCTCATCTACTCGGAGACGGAGGACGGCTACACGGTGAGCCGGCCGTGCGAGTGCATGGATCTGCGCCGGGCGCAGGCGAGGCTTCGGGCCTCCGGTCTGCAGAGCAGCATGGAGGTGTACCGGTTTGACAATTTCCGCATGGGCGCCCAGTGGCAGGAGCGCTTCAAGCTCGCAGCCGAGCGCTTTGTCCGCGAGGGCGGGGAGGCCTGGTTCTTCGCGGGAGGCCAGCCGGGCGTGGGGAAGACGCACCTGTGCACGGCCATCGCGGGGGCTCTTCTCGGGCAGGGGAAGGCGGTGCGCTACATGCTCTGGCGCGAGGCCTCGGCCCAGCTCAAGGCGTGCGTCAACGAGCCGGAGTACGAGCGCCTGCTGCGCCCGTACAAGGAGGCGGACGTCCTCTACATCGACGATCTCTTCAAAACCGGCAGGGGAGAGGGCGGCCGCCGCAAGCCTCCCACCCCCGGCGACGTCAACCTCGCCTTCGACCTCATCAACTACCGCTACATCAGCCGCGCCGCGACGATTCTCTCCACGGAGCTGACGATCGAGGAGCTCCTCGAAACGGACGAGGCCATCGGCAGCCGCGTCTACCAGCGCAGCCGCGGCTTCTGCTTCTCCTTCCCGGCGGACCGGGCGAAGAATTACCGCCTGGGAGGCGGCGCATGACGCCGCGTGACCCACAAGCGCCTTGCGGAGCGGAAGCGCGCCTTCGCGGACAGGAAAGCGGGGGGAGATTGACTTTGGCCGGAGACGATGGTATGAGCGCTGCCCGGCGATGGCCGACGGCGGCGTGCGCGGCATCCTCGACTGAGAGGCCGCCGTTTTCCCGCATCGCTCCCGTTTCGTTCTCCGCGGGAAAATCGGCGAAACACAAGACAGCACAAAGGACAGCCCGCGTCAAACGGCCTTGCCGGACGCGGGCTGTCCTTCTGCTTTTTTATAGGGGAAGCCGTTCCTCCTCCGGCAGGGCCGCGCGGCGGCTCCGGCAGAGGGCTTTCACAGCACCGGCGTGCAGGTCACGCTCTGGATTTTCTTCGACTCCATGAATTCCGCCAGCTCGCCGAGGTTGGCGTCGTGCGGGCAGCGCAGCACGATATCGTAGACGCAGGAGCCGTTTTCCCCCTGGGTGATGGTGCTCTCGACGACCTGCAGCTTGTGCCGGACGAGGAAGTCGTTGAGCTGCGCCGTGAAGCCGGTGCGGTCGAGAACGGTGAATTTCCAGTGGCTCAGCGCCGTGGAGTCGCCGCCCACGGTGAAGCGGTGCATGAGGATCTGCAGCACGGCCACGACGGCGGTGCTGAAAATGCCCACCACGAACATGCCCGAGCCGATCGCCAGGCCGATGCCCGCCGTGGCCCAGATGCCGGCCGCCGTCGTCAGCCCCTTGATGGTGTTCCCGTTCTTGAAGATGACGCCCGCGCCGAGAAAGCTGATGCCGCTGACGACCTGCGCCGCAATGCGGGCCGGGTCCGCCCCGCGGGTGCCGTTGAAAACGTTCCCCGCCGCGTCCGTGAGATCGGCGAAGCCGTATTTCGAGACAATCATCAGCAGCGCCGCCGCGCAGCAGACGATGATGTGCGTGCGGATGCCGGCCTCCTTGAGGCGCTTGCTGCGCTCGAAGCCGATGCACGCGCCGCAGAGGCAGGCCAGCAGGATGCGGGCGAAGAAATCCACCTCCTGCAGGGCGGAAAATTGGCTGTTGAGATACTCCATCAAGGTGTCCAATGCGCTCGTCTCCTTCTCCAAAAAGAAAATTCGCCCTTGCCGGGGAGAAGGGGCGGCTCCTCTTGATTTTGTGACCCGGCTTCGTTATAGTAGATAGTATAGCGAAAAGCTCCCATCATGTAAAATGAAGATTAGCAAAGAGCCGATAAAATTTTGTTATAGGAGGACGAAATGCTGGATCCCAAGCTGTACACTCTGCTGCAGGTTTACGAGAGCAAGAGCTTCGGCGGCGCGGCCAAAAAGCTGTCCATCACGCAGCCGGCCGTCAGCCATCACATCAAGGCGCTCGAGGAGGAGCTGGGCGTCTGTATTTTCGAGCGCAACAACGGCAAAATCGTGGTCACGCGCGAGGGCGAGGAGGTGATCAAGTGCGCGAAGAAGCTGCGCGGCCTCTATCAGACCCTGCGCCAGGATCTCACCGACAGCCGGAAGCTGACGTCGCACCTCACCGTGGGCGTCACGCACACCGCAGAGAGCAATCCCATCGCCGAGGCGCTCGCCAACTACTGCTCGCAGAACGATAACGTGATGATTAAAATGATTACTGGAACGATAAATAAACTTTATAGCAAGCTCAAATCCTACGAGATCGATCTGGCGATTGTGGAGGGGAGAATCGCCGATCCGCGCGTGCGCTATCTGCTGATGGACACCGACTATCTGGTGCTCTGCGTTTCCCCGCGCCACCCCTTCGCCAGGCGCGCGATGGTCACGCTCGAGGAGCTCAAGAAGGAGCGCATGATTCTGCGCCTGCCGAGCTCGGGCACGCGCAACCTCTTCGCCGCCCATCTGCAGAGCAACAACGAGAGCCTGAGCGACTTCAACGTGATTCTCGAGCTCGACAACATCGCCACCATCAAGGACCTCATCCGGCGCGACTTCGGCGTCTCCATCCTGCCGCGCAGCGTCTGCCTCGGCGAGCTCAAGAAAAAATCGATCGCCGTTCTCCCCGTGGAGAACCTGAGCATGATCCGCGAGATCAACCTCGCCTATCTCAGCGATTTCTCGCAGCTCGACGTGCTGCACGACATCGTGAATTCCTACAAGGAGACGCTGCACAATTACCAATAAACGGCCCGCTCCGCTTGGCGGCTCGGGGGAACGAAAAAAGTCGGATTCTTTGCATTTTTCTGTGGACAACCCGCCCGATTCGCGATACAATAAGGATTAAAACCGCAGAAACCCTGCGCCGGGCGGCAGACGCCTCTCCCCGCCGGAGAAGCCCCCGCGCGCCCCGTATGAAATGGAGGATGGATCATTGAAGCAGGACATGATTGTGATTCTGGATCTGGGCAGCACGCAGAACGCCCGCGTGGCCCGCGCCGTGCGCGCCCTCGGCGTGTACAGCGAGATTTACCCGCACGACACCACGCTCGAAAAGCTGCGCGAGCTGCCGAACGTGAAGGGCCTGATCCTCAGCGGCGGCGAGAACCGCGTGGTGGACGGCGAGGCGGTCGACGTTCCGGCGGAGGTTGCCGCCTCCGACTTCCCGAAGCTGATTGTCGATCACCCGAAGGCCGCCGCCCAGGACGCTCCCGCGTGGCCGGAGGACGACGAGGCGCTGCGGGCGCTGCTCTCCGGCTTTGTCTTCGGCAAATGCGGCGCCGAGGCCAACTGGAGCATGAAGAACTTCATCGACGACCAGATTGAGCTCATCCGCCGCCAGGTGGGGGAGAAGAAGGTGCTGCTGGCGCTCTCCGGCGGCGTGGATTCCTCCGTGGTGGCCGCCCTGCTCATCCGCGCCATCGGCGACCAGCTGACATGCGTTCACGTGAACCACGGCCTGCTGCGCAAGGGCGAGCCGGAGCAGGTGGTGCAGGTCTTCCGCCACGAGCTGGGCGCGAACCTCATCTATGTCGACGCGGTCGACCGCTTCCTCGATAAGCTGGCGGGCGTCAGCGAGCCGGAGCAGAAGCGCAAGATCATCGGCGCCGAGTTCATCCGCGTCTTCGAGGAGGAGGCCAGAAAGCTCGACGGCATTGATTTCCTGGCCCAGGGCACCATTTATCCGGACATCATCGAGAGCGGCACCAAGACGGCCAAGGCCGTCAAGGCGCACCACAACGTCGGCGGCCTGCCGGACGACCTCAAGTTTGAGCTCGTCGAGCCGCTCAAGATGCTCTTCAAGGACGAGGTGCGCGCCTGCGGCAAGGAGCTCGGCCTGCCGGACTCCATGGTCTACCGCCAGCCGTTCCCGGGCCCCGGTCTCGGCGTGCGCTGCCTGGGCGCCATCACCCGCGACCGCCTCGAGGCCGTGCGCGAATCCGATGCCATCCTGCGCGAGGAGTTCGCCAACGCCGGCCTGGCCGGCAAGGTCTGGCAGTACTTCACGATTGTGCCGGACTTCAAGTCTGTGGGCGTGCGCGACAACGCGCGCTCCTTCGAGTGGCCCGTCATCCTGCGCGCCGTCAACACGGTGGACGCCATGACCGCCACCGTCGAGCCGCTGGAGTTCGCCCTCCTGCAGAAGATCACCGCCCGCATCGTCAGCGAGGTCCCCGGCGTCAACCGCGTCCTGTACGACCTCACGCCGAAGCCGTGTGGGACGATTGAGTGGGAGTGATTTCAGAGGCCCGGAAAAGCCTGATATAACTGGGTTTTTAGGGGTTTAAGACCCTTCGTGGCAACGATTTGGCAACACTTTTTCATTATTCATAAAAAGAGAGCTAACTGATTTTGATTAGTCAGTTAGCTCTCTTTCGTTTTAATATATCATTGCGGAATATACACTTTACATATTTCGCTGT
>CALWRP010000104.1 GCA_944383955.1 uncultured Clostridia bacterium | reverse complement strand
AATATGCCAACATGGGACGGAAGCTTCAACTAGGCGGAAGCAAAATGATCCCCCGGCAGAAAGGAACGGCATGACCGAAGCCATGCCGTTCCTGTAGAAATCGATATTCCTTTTCCAGCTCTCCCGGTTTCCCGAAGGAAGTCATCCAATGGGCGCCGGGAGATTTCTCTTTTGACCCGAAACGCAAAGCTTTCTGCGATCGCGCCGGGCTTTACTCAATCAGCGACTTGCCGTCCATCTCGGCGGGCTGGGGCAGGCCGAGGATCTGCAGCATCGTCGGCGCAATGTCCGCCAGACGGCCGCCCTCGCGCAGCTTGCCCTCATAGCCGACCATGCAGAACGGCACCGGGTTCGTCGTGTGCGCCGTGAACGGCGAGCCGTCGTCGTCCACCATCTTGTCGGCGTTGCCGTGGTCCGCCGTGATCAGCATCACGCCGCCCTCCTTGGCAACGGCGTCCGCCACGCGGCCGACGCACGCGTCCACCGCCTCGACGGCCTGCACCGCAGCGTTGAACACGCCCGTGTGGCCGACCATGTCGCAGTTCGCGTAGTTCAGGATGATCACGTCGTACTGCTTCGAGTGGATCGCCTCGACGAGCTTGTCCGTGACCTCGTAGGCGCTCATCTCCGGCTGCATGTCGTAGGTGGCGACCTTCGGGCTCTTCACGAGGATGCGGTCCTCGCCGTCGTACTGCTTCTCCACGCCGCCGTTGAAGAAGAACGTCACATGGGCGTACTTCTCGGTCTCCGCGATGCGCAGCTGCTTGAGGCCCTTCTGCGAAATATACTCGCCGAAGGTGTTCGCCAGCGACTGCGGCTTGAAGGCCACCTGCACGTTCGGCATCGTGGCGTCATACTGCGTCATGCAGATGTACGTCAGCGGGAAGAAGCCGTTGCGGCGCTTGAAGCCGGAGAAGTCCGGATCGACAAACGTGCGGGTGATCTCACGCGCGCGGTCGGGGCGGAAGTTGAAGAAGATGACGGAGTCGTTCGCCTGGATCTTGCCGCTTCTGGAGCAGACCACCGGCACGACAAACTCGTCGGTGACCTCCTGCGCGTAGGAGTCCGCCACGGCCTGCACCGGGTCGCCGCCCTGCACGCCCTCGCCGTACACCATCGCGGCATACGCCTTCTCGACGCGCTCCCAGCGGTTGTCGCGGTCCATCGCGTAGTAGCGGCCCATCACGGTGGCAATCTCGCCCACGCCGATCTCGCCGAGCTTCTCGCAGCACGCGGCCACATAGTCCTTGCCGGAGGCGGGGGGCACGTCGCGGCCGTCGAGCAGCGCGTGAATGTAGACCTTCGTGAGGCCGTGGCGCTTGGCGAGCTCCACCAGCGCGTAGAGATGCGTGTTGTGGCTGTGCACGCCGCCGTCGGAGAGCAGGCCAATCAGGTGCAGGGCGGAGTCGTTCTTCTTCGCGTTCTCCACCGCCGCGAGGAAGGCCTCGTTCTCAAAGAAGGGGCCGTCCTGGATGGCCTTGGTGATACGGGTCAGCTCCTGGTAGACGATGCGGCCCGCGCCGATGTTCGTGTGGCCGACCTCGCTGTTGCCCATCTGGCCGTCCGGCAGGCCCACGTCCATGCCGGAAGCGCCGATCTGGGTGAGCGGGTTCGAGGAGAAGAGACGGTCGAGGTTCGGCTTTTTCGCCGCGGCGATCGCGTTGCCCTCCGCGGGCGCGTTGCCGAAGCCGTCGAGAATTGTCAAAAGAAGCGGTTTCTTGGCCATGGTGATCAAGTCCTCCTGTCAAAAAGTGATCTTGTCAAAAGAGGGGCGGCCTGTCCTCGCCGGACGGGACCGCCCCCCACTTTATTGTTGCGTCTGGGCTTTCCCGGCAGGCTTCGGCTCAGCGGGAAGCAGCCTTCACGATCGCGGCGAAGTCCGCGGGCTTCAGGGAAGCGCCGCCGATGAGGCCGCCGTCGACGTCGGGCTGATCGAGCAGCTCCTCGGCGTTCTTCGCGTTCATGGAGCCGCCGTACTGGATGGTCAGCGCGTCGGCGTCCGCCTGGCTGTACAGACCGGCGATGGTGGCGCGGATCAGCGCGCAGACCTCGTTGGCCTGCTCGGCGGTGGCCGTCTTGCCGGTGCCGATGGCCCACACGGGCTCGTAGGCGATGATCACTCTCTTGAGCTCCTCGGCGGAAACGCCCTGGAGGTCAATCTTCGTCTGCATGGCGACGACCTCGCCGGTCACGCCCTGCTCGCGCTGCTCAAGATACTCGCCGACGCAGAGGATAACGGTCAGGCCGTTGGCCAGAGCCGCCTTCACGCGCTTGTTGACGGTCACGTCCGTCTCGCCGAAGTAGGTGCGGCGCTCGCTGTGGCCGATGATGACATAGGGAACCTCCATCGCGGCAAGCATGGGGGCGGAAATCTCGCCCGTGTAAGCGCCGGAGGCCTCCCAGTGGCAGTTCTCCGCGCCGATCTTCACGTTGCTGCCGGCCGTCGTCTCCAGAGCGACGGAGAGGTCGACGAAGGGCACGCAGGCGACGACGTCGCAGTCCGCGTCCTTGACGAGGGGCAGGATGCCCTCGAGCAGCTCCTTGGCCTCGGCGGGGGTCTTGTTCATCTTCCAGTTGCCGGCGATAACAGCCTTTCTCAGTGCCTTATTCATAGGAAATGCAGCTCCTTTTCATGTTTGATGGGAAAGCAAAAGGGGGACGGGGCGCGAGCCCCGCCCCCCTCGGTCAGCTAAAGCGTGCGGAAACCTTATTTGTCGTTCAGGCAGGCAATGCCGGGCAGGATCTTGCCCTCGAGGAACTCCAGGGAAGCGCCGCCGCCAGTGGAGATGTGGGTCATCTTCTCGGCAAAGCCAAGCTTCTCAACGGCCGCAGCGGAGTCGCCGCCGCCGATGATGGAGATCGCGCCGCTCTCCGCGACAGCCTTCGCCACGGCGATGGTGCCGGCGGCAAAGTTATCCCACTCGGAAACGCCCATCGGGCCGTTCCACACCACGGTGCCCGCGCCCTTGACGGCGTCGGCAAACATCGCGGCGGTCTTCGGGCCGATGTCGAGGCCCATCCAGCCGTCCGGAATCTTGTCGGAATCAACGGCCTTGTGCTCGGTGTCGGGCTTGTACTCCATGCCCACCACGTTGTCGACGGGGATGAGGAACTTGACGCCCTTCTCCTTCGCCTTGGCCATCATGTCCTTCGCCTGCTCGACCTTGTCGGCCTCGCAGATGGAGGTGCCGATGGAGTAGCCGAGAGCGTTCATGAAGGTGTAGGCCATGCCGCCGCCGATGATCAGGGTGTCGACCTTGTCGAGGAGGTTGGTGATGACGCCGATCTTGTCGGAGACCTTCGCGCCGCCGAGGATGGCGACGAACGGACGCTTGGGATCGGTGAGAGCGCCGCCCATGATGGTGATTTCCTTCTGAATCAGGTAGCCGCAGACGGCCGGGAGATAATCGGCGACGCCGGCGGTGGAGGCATGGGCGCGGTGAGCCGTGCCGAACGCATCGTTGACATAGATCTCAGCGAGGGAAGCGAGCTCCTTGGCGAACGCGGGATCGTTCTTTTCCTCCTCCTTGTGGAAGCGGACGTTCTCGATCAGCTCAACCTCGCCGTCCTTGAGGGAAGCGGCGA
>CALWRP010000103.1 GCA_944383955.1 uncultured Clostridia bacterium | reverse complement strand
AAAGTGCTTGCTCTTTGCGCCCCAGTAGCCCTTGGCCAGCTTCAGAGTCTTCTTTCTTCTTTTGCGAGTCATCATCGCGCCCTTAATACGAGCCATTTATCATTACCTCCAACTATTCGTGGTTCTTGTTCGTTTGACGATCAGTTCTGATAGGGAAGCAGTCTCTTCACCTGCGCCACATTCGTCTTGTCGGCGATGGTGGTGCCTCTGAGAGCTCTCTTGGTCTTGCGGGTCTTGCCGTGACCGTTGAGCAGGTGGGACTTGTTCGCGTGGGCGCGGACAACCTTTCCATTCTTCGTAAGCTTGAAACGCTTCTTGGCGCCGGAATGAGTCTTGAGCTTAGGCATGATTTTGCCCCTCCTTGATAGTATAGAAATTATGATTTGGCGGGTTTGGATGCAAGGAACATCAGCATATTGCGTCCCTCGAGCTTGGCGGGCTTCTCCACGTTCGCCACGTCCGCGAGCGCGGCGGCAAAGCGCTTCATCACCTCGTAGCCCTGCTCCGGATGGCCCATTTCACGGCCGCGGAAGCGGATGGACACCTTCACCTTGTTTCCTTCCTTCAGGAACCGCAGCGCATGCCCGGCCTTCGTCTCAAAATCGTGCGTGTCGATGTTCAGAGACAGCCGGACCTCCTTGATATCCACCACGCGCTGGTTCTTTCTTGCTTCCTTTTCGCGCTTCGACTGCTCGAAACGGAACTTGCCGTAATCGATGATCTTGCACACCGGCGGCACAGCCTGCGGCGCAATTTTCACCAGGTCAAGGTTCTGTGCAAAGGCCAGCTCGAGCGCCTTCTGAGAGGACATGACCCCCATCTGGGCGCCGTCCGGGCCGATGACACGAACTTCTCTGTCGCGGATCTCCTCGTTGATCTGCAGCTCCTTGTTACTAATGGTTACGCACCTCCAAAACACGTTTCCCGTATGGTTTGCGCAAAACAAAACGGGCGGAGAAGCTCCGCCCGCAACAACGCAAAATCACACCGCGATCGGTTTCGCCGCGGCTCTCTTCCGTTATTGACCCGTGACAGACGGAACCCCACAGGTGAGAGCGCACTGCACCCTGCTTTGTTTTACCTTATCCAGTATACACAGCCCGTGTGCGAATGTCAAGCATTATTTTTCATTTGCGCCGTCTTCCTCTGAAACGGCGATCGAAGCGCCCAGATGGAACGAATAGAGCACGCACTCGCGCACCGGAAGGCCGGTGCACTGCGCCAGAGCGCCGCGGTAGAGGGCGAGCTGATCGCCGTAGCGGTCCAAAAGCTCCTGCGCCGTCTTCACGCGGTCCGTTTTGAAGTCGAGGACGACGAGGGCCCCGTCCTCCTCGAACGCGCAGTCGACGACGCCCTGCAGAATCACCGGCCGCGCGGCGTCCTGCGGAGACAAGCCCTGCCGCACCCGGCCCGCCGGGAGCTCGGCGGTGAAGCGGTACTCGCGCAAAACGCGCGGCGAAGCGAAAATGCGGGAAGCGAGCGGAGAGGCAAAGAACCGCCGCACGCGGGCCAGATCCACCGCCGCGGCCTGCTCGTCCGTTAAAAAGCGGGCGGCGCGCAGGCGGGAAAGCTCCTCCTGCGGCGCTTCGCGGGCGGCCGTCCAGTCTGCAAACTGCAAAAACTGATGCAGGGCCGTGCCGCGCTCCGCGGGCGTGAGCCCACCCTTGCCGAGAAAGGCCGGGCGCGAGGAGGCCCAGTGCTCGCGGCGCAGGCCGCGCTCGGCCAGATCGGAGGCCGCCACCTTGGAGGGAACGCCCGCGAGCGCCTGGCCCGGATAGCGCCACGCAAGACGCTCGCGCAGGCGGGAGAGCGCCTCCTCGTCGGGCGGCTCCGGCTCCCCCTCTTCCTCCTGCGCCGCCTGCACGGGGGCCGGGCGGGACAGGCGCACGAGCCACGGCTCGTCGGCGGGCAGCGTGAGGCCGGGCATGGCGCCCGCCTGCTCGCGCAGCTTGCCGCCGCTCGGGTGGCGCAGAGCGCACAGCAAAAGCCAGTCTGCGATGCTCGAGCATGTGCGCACGGTGTAGGGCGGCAGCTTCTCCTCCGGCCGCAGGCGCGGCGCCAGCCGCTCCAGGGCACGGGAGGCGTCCTTCACGCCGATGAGAAGAATGAGCTTCTGCTTCGCGCGCGTCATGGCGACATAGAGCACGCGCAGCTCCTCGCTCATCTCGTCGCGATCGAGCTCGAGGGCCGCCGCCTGGCGGGGCAGCACGTCGTAGCGCACGCCCGTCTCCTCGTCCGGCAGGCGCACGCCGAGGCCGAGCTCCGGGTGGAGCAGCACCTCTCCCCTCTCTCTGTTGAAGCGGCGCGAGCAGCCCGCCAGCACGCAGACGGGAAACTCGAGGCCCTTGCTGCGGTGAATGCTCATCACGCGCACGGCGTCTCCCAGGCCGCCCGGCGTCTGCGCGGCGGCAAGGTCCGCCTTTTTGCGCTCGAGGCGGTCGAGAAAGCGCAGAAAGCCCGAGAGGCCGCCGTGGCCGGATTCCTCGTATTTCCCGGCATACTCGAGCAGCAGGCGCAGATTCGCAAGGCGCAGCTCGCCGCCGCTCATCGCCTGCACCACCTCCGGCAGGCTGGTGCGCTCGTATATCTCCGCCAGGAGCCGGTTCGACGGCAGGGCGGCGGCGAGGGAGCGCAGCTGCGAGAGCTCGCGCAGGAAGGCGGCGAAGCTCTCGTTCTTCTCCGCGGCCTTCTGCACGGCCAGGTAGAGCGGCGCGCGGCGGTCCAGCAGGCGGACGCGCGCCAGATCGTCGGCCGTGAAGCCGTAGACGGGGCTCATGAGGACGGCGGCCAGCGGGATGTCGAGCAGGGGGTTGTCCACCGTGCGCAGCAGCGAGAGGGCGAGCGAGACCTCCCTGGCGGCAAAGAAGCCGCCGGCGGCGTCGGCGCGGGCCGGGATGCCGAGACGCTGCAGCTCGCGGGCGTACTCATAGGCGAAGCGGTTCGCGCTGCGCAGCAGAACGCAGACGTCCGACCATCGCAGGGGGCGCTCCTGCCCATCCTCAAAGACGCGCAGCGTTTCCTTCTTCTCCAGCAGGAGGGCGGCGATCCGCCTGGCCTCCTGCACGGCAAGTGCCTCGTCCTCCTCCGCGTCGAAGAGATCGAGCAGCTCGAGCTCGACGGCGGGCTCGTCCGTTTCGGGATAGGAGGCGGCGGGCACAAGCTCCTCGAGGCCGCCGTAATCGAGATCGCCCGTCTCACGGCTCATGAGCTGGCGGAAGACGAAGTTGACGGCGTCGGTGACCCCCTTCGCGCTGCGGAAGTTGCGGTCGAGCACCACGCTCGCGGGATACTCGTCCCGCGAGCGGTCGTAGAGCGGGAAGGAGGCGCGGCGGCGCAGGAAGATCTGCGGCATCGCCTGGCGGAAGCCATAGATGCTCTGCTTGACGTCGCCGACCATGAACAGATTCTCCTCCCGTCGGGAGACGGCGCGGAAGATCATGTCCTGAGCCTCGTTTGTGTCCTGATACTCGTCGACCATCACCTCGTCGAAGCGGGCGGCGATCTCCGCAGCCTCCGGCGTGAGAACGGGGCCGTTCTCCCCGTCCTCCCACAGCAGGCGGAGGGACCAGTGCTCGAGATCGCCGAAGTCCGCGGCGCGGCGCTCGGCCTTCTTCGCGTCCAGGGCGCGGGAATAGGCAAGCGTCACCTCAAAAAGCTTTTCCACGAGGGGCGCGAGCCTTTCGATATCGCCGGCGCACTCCTCCCTCGTCGAGCAGAACAGGCCGGCCACGCGCTTGACGACGGCCTTGACCTCGTCGCGGGCGGCGGAGACGCGCAGCTTCACCGGATCCTCCGAGAAGCCGCGCAGTGTTTGGAGGCGGGTAAAGGAGAAGGAGGACGCGAGGAAGGTCACGGCGTCCCAGTCGCGGCCGCGGATCGCCTCGCGCAGGCCCAGCAGGCCGGCCTTGTCCGCGTCATAGGCGTCGCGGTACGCCGCCTGCACCTCCGGCGATTCCTCGAGCAGCGTCAGGGAGTGCTCCGTGAGGGAAAGCGCGTAATCCACCGCCTGCCCGGCAAACGTGAAGACGGTCTCTCCCCAGCGGGTGGCCGCGGGATCCGTCACGTTCCGGTAGACGGCGGCCTTCTCGCGCAGCCAGCGCTCCGGGAAGGGGTGGGAGCGGATGAAATCATAGAGCGTGTCGACGGTGGTCACGATGCGGCTGTCGTCCCGGCCGGCGGCGAAGGCGTCGATGAGAGCGAGAAAGTCCTCGTCCCCGCGGCCGTAGTAGTCCTCGAGCACCTCCTCGACGGCGTCGGCGCGCAGCACGGCCATTTCGCTGTCGTCGAGGATGCGGAAGTCGGGCGAAATATCGAGCTTGTAAAAGAACTCGCGCACGAGATCGCCGCAGAAGCTGTGGATGGTGCTGATATGCGCCCGCGCCATCAGGATCTGCTGGCGCTGCAGATGAACGTCGCGCGGGTTTTCCTCGAGCAGGAGGGAAATCTGCCGCGAGATGCGCGCGCTCATCTCTGCGGCGGCGGCGCGGGTGAAGGTGACGACGAGCAGCCGGTCGGCCGGCGTGGGATGAACGGGATCGGTGAGCCGCTCGAGCACGCGCTCGACGAGGACGGCCGTCTTCCCTGAGCCGGCGGCGGCGGAGACGAGCAGGCTGCCTCCCCGCGCGCGGATGGCGTCGGTCTGCGCCTCAGTCCACTTTCTTGCCATACTCCTCCTCCTCTCTGAGCCTTTCCATCACCTGCGCCCGGCTGAGCTTCTCGATCGGCCGCACGGGGTCGTCCTTTTCATGGCCGCACACGGCCCCATAGGGGCACCAGGCGCAGCCGTCCGCGCCGCCGGAGACGGGAACCGCCTCGATTTTCCCCTCGCGGAGCTCCTGCGCCATCTCCCCCACCAGGCGGCATACGTGCGAAAGGACGCTCTCGAGCTCAGCGGGCGAAGCCACGTTGTCGCGGCGGGCAGGCTTGCCCTCCTTGAGGGTGACGGGGATGAATTTGCCCCTCCCCTTCTCCTCCATGGCGCGCAGCACGTCCGGGTCGTCGAGGAGCAGGCCGTTCATGCGCAGCGCCTTGTCGCGCTCCGCCTGCGCCCGCTCCGCCTTCTCGGCCCGGCTGCCGGTGAGCAGCGGCTCCACCGAGGGCATGTAGAGCACGCCCGCCGGATGCGGCCGCCTGCCGTAGCGCTGAGCGCCGCCGCGGGAGACGGCGGCCAGATAGAGGAGCATCTGCAGGTTGAGCCCCTGCAGCACGTCGGAGAGACGGAACTCCTTTTTGCCCGTCTTGTAGTCGACGACGCGCACATAGAGCTCGCCGTCCTCCTCGTACAGATCGACGCGGTCAATCTTGCCCTCCACGCGGGCCGTGCCGCCGCCGGAGAGGGGAACCTCGAGGGCCGGGACGCCTCCCGCGCCGACCGGAAGCTCGAAATCGGCGGGGACAAAGCGGCTCTGCGCGAGCTCCTCGGCAATGCGGCGGACGATGACGGCGGCCGCGTCGGCCAGGCGGGAAAACAGATGGGAAAAGCGCGAGGTTTTCCTCTCCTCGCCGCTGAGCCTGCGCCTGGCGTAGTCGCGCAGGAGGGCGGAGAGGCGCTCGTGCAGCTCCCCGGCGGAAAAGCGCAGCACGCCCTCCGCTCCGTCCTCCCGCAGCACCGTCTCAAGCAGATAGTGCATCACGCTGCCGTACTCGAGCGCGTCGAGAGCGGCGGCGCGGCGCTCTTTGGCGCCGAGGCCGAAGCGGCAGAAATACTGAAAATGACATTGGTAGAATTTTTCAATCTGCGTCGCCGAGAACGTCATGGAGGCACCGAACAGGGCGCGGGCCAGATCCGCCTCCTGCAGGCGGGCCGGGCTGCGGTCTCGGGCGCGGTCGAGGGCGGCCATGCGGGGCGCGTAGGCGGGCTTCTCCGCAAAGCAGGCGCGCAGCGTCTCCGACCACGCGGAGCCGTCGCGCCAGAGGCGGGCGGCCTCCTCGAAGGCGGGGCGCTCCGCGTTGGCAAAGGCGTCCGCGGGCAGGCAGGCGCGGGAGAGAACGGGCGTATCCGGCAGGATCGCGAGCAGCTCTCCCACGAGCGTGGAGGGCTCGCGCGACCCGCCGTCCCCCCCGCTCTCCGACCAGCTCACAAAGAGACGGTGAGAGGGGCTTGTCAGCGCCGTATAGGTCAGATAGCGCTCCTGCACCGCTGTGCCCTCGAGCGTCTCGTTGAGCGGCAGGCCGAGGGCGATCAGCTCCCGGCGCTCGATGTCGGTGAAAACGGAGCTCTGCGAGGGCGCGAGCGGAAACTCGCCCTGGGCCGCGCCGATGATGAAGGTGACCTTCGGGCGGTTGGGGCGCATGCGGTCGGCGCTGCCCACGGTGACCTGATCGAGGCCCTGCGGGATACTCGCCAGCGTGCCGGAGGCGATGACGCGCCGCAGCAGCTCGGAAAAGCGCGCACAGTCGAGAGGAGTCTTCCCCAGCACCAGCGCGCACTGGTCGAGGATCCCCATGAGCATATCCCACAGGCGGATTTCGCGCTCGGCCAGATCGGGCCGCCCCGCCTGCTCCAGGCTGACGGCCAGGGTGCGCAGCGCGTCGGCGGCCTCCGTTTTTTCAAGATAGCGGTAGACGGCGCGGGCGCAGTCCTCCCCCGTGCCGGAGCCAAGGTCCGCGGCAAGCCCGGCGAGCGGCTCGACGGCGCGGCGGCGGCAGTCGTTGAGCGACTCGAGGGCGGCGGTATCCTCCTCGGTCCAGCTCTCCTCAAAGCCGCGCGGGTGGGCCGTCCACTCCTCGCGCCAGGCGCGGCCGGAAATGTTCCACAAAAAGGCGTAGTTTTCCAGGCGGGCGATCTCCTCCGGCGCGAGGCCGGCCAGCCCCGTCTTCAGGCAAAGCAGCAGCTCATCCGTGCGCAGGCCGGTACGCACCGTCTGCAGGGCGGCGAGCACAAAGCGCATGAGCGGCTCCGATTCGACGGCGGCAGGCTGATCCATGAAATACGGGATCTCGCGCACCTCGAGGGCACGGTCGAGGACACCGGCATAGCGGTCGGCGTCGCGGGCGATGACGGCAAAGTCGCCGTAGCGCAGGCCCTCTTCCATCACGAGACGTCGGATCGTCGCGGAGACAAAGGCGGCCTCCTCATACGGGCCGGCGGCGCGGTAAACGGCGGCGCAGGCAGCGCCGGGAAGCGGCTCGCGTTTGGCGCGGTAGAGATTCTCCTCGAGGACGCGCAGGCCCTCGCTCTGAAAGCGCGCGCCCGGCGCGAGCACCACAGGCGCGGCCACCGGGACGCCCGACTCGCGGGCCAGCGTGCGCAGCTGCTTCCCCGTGCGCTTGACAAGGGAGAAGAGGCCCACGCCCCCGTCCGGGTCGTCAAGCGAATCGGCGCACAGGGAGACGGCCGTCTCCTGCGACTGCTCGAGAATCACGCGCAGCAGCTGGTATTCCTGCACCGTGAAGGCCGTGAAGGAATCCACCGCCACCACAGCCCCGCGGAAATAGCCGTTCTCTCGCAGCAGCGGCAGAGCCCGGGTCAGATCGTCGAGCGGGTCGAGGTAGCTCTGGGCGACCATCGCGTCGTAGGCCGCGAGGATGAGCGAAATCTCGCGCAGCTTGCGGCGCAGCGCGCCCTCGGGCAGCCGCCCCGCCGTCTCCCCCAGCTTTTCCGGGGAGACGGCGCAGAGCTTGAGCTCCGAGGAGATGGCGAGCATGAGCGAGACAAGCTCGCCGCTCGCGGCGCTGCGGCGGTAAAATTCGAGCCGGTCCTGCACGGCGGCGAGGGCCAGGCTCATGAACATGCTGCGCCCGCCGTCGTCGAGCCTGCGGCCCGCTCCGCCGCCGTAGAGGCGGAAGGCCTCGTCCGCAAGACGCGAAAAGCTGAGGACGTGCACCAGCTGCGCGTCCTCAGCTCCCAACAGCGCGAGCATGGCCCGCTCGTTCTCGAACGAGGCCTGCTCGGGCACAATCAAAAAGACGGGGCGATCGTGCTCCTCCTTCAGAGCGCTTTTGACCAGCTCCCGCAGATAGGTTGTCTTGCCGCTGCCTGAGCGGCCCAAAATCAGCTTGAGCATCGTTTCACCAGTTCTCCATCCAGCCGCGCAGCTGTTCATACAGCTCCACAGCCTTGAATTTCACCTCGTAGCCGCCCTGCACGACATCAAGCTCCCCGGCGGAGAGCACCTCGCCGAGCGAGGCGCTGTCCTCGGCGGCGGGCAGACACAGGGCCGGGAAGAGCACGCACCACCAGTTGTGGCCCTGCCCCTCCCCAATCGTCACGCGCAGCGCCTGATAGCGCCCCGCGGGCAGGGTGACGGCTTCATACTGCCTGGTGGGAAAGTACATCCAGGTCAGCTCCGCCTGCACGGGATACGAATACCCGGCGGCGAGCACCTCCTCCTGCGCGGCCTCCCGGAGGGCGGGCAGCGCCTCGCTGACGGCGCTGAGAGCCTCCTCCCGCGTCGCAATCCCGTCCATCAGGTGCTCGTTTTCGCTCAGGAGCCTGTCCCGCACGCGCAGCTTGAGCGCCTGATCCGCCTCAGAGTCGGAATTCGCGAGAATATGCAGGCGCAGCACCTCGTCCGGAATCGACTCGCACTGGGCCGTAAAGCCGAGCATCGAAAAGAGAACGGCGCAGAACAGGCCGAACAGCACGCATTTTTCCCACAGCTTCATCAAAAAGACCTCCCATCCCGATTGAGCGCCGGCCCGGAGCCTCCGGGCGGCCCTCGCCGCCTGCCGCGGCGCTACCATCAGTATGGGAGGAAAAAATTGCCTTTATGCAGGGAAGCACAAAAAAGTGTCGCGCCATTCTTCCCCAAGGGAAAGGGCGCACGCCTTCGCGGCGTCCCCGTCTGCGAACAGGCCGAAAACGGCGGAGCCGCTGCCCGTCATGCAGGCGCCCGCAGCGCCCGCCCGCAGCAGGCGTTCCTTGATGGCTTCGACCTCCGGCAGCCGCATGACGTCCTCGAAGTCGTTGCCGAGGGTCCTGCCGACGGCCTCAAGGCTTCCCGCTCTCAACGCGGATAGCACGGCCCCTGTATAGTCCTTTCCCCCGTCCGTGCGCTCGTCCGCGCGGCGGAACGCCTCGGCGGTGGAGACGCCGATCGGCGGCTTGCAGACCACAATCGCGCAGGGCGGAAGCTCCGGGGCGGGAGACAGCCTCTCCCCCACGCCCTGTGCAAGGCAAATGCCGCCCGCAAGGCAGAACGGCACGTCCGCGCCGACGCGCAGGCCGAGGGCCGCCAGCTCCTCCTGCGAAAGAGGAAAGCCCGTCAGCTCGTTGAGACCGCGCAGGACGGCGGCGGCGTCTGCGCTGCCGCCCCCCATTCCCGCCTGGGAGGGAATGCGCTTTTCAAGAAAAATCCGCACCCCCGTTGTCTCCGCAAGCCCCGCGCGCTCCAGAAAGAGCGCGGCGGCACGGCAGGCGGTGTTCTTCTCCCCGCCGGGGACATCCGGATCGGAGCAGGAAAACAGAACGCCGGGCCGCGGCGTCAGATCGAGCTCAAGCCCGTCGCAGAGGGAAACGGCGAGCATCACCATCGAAAGCTCATGGTAGCCGTCCTCCCGCCTGCCGAGAATGTCGAGGCTGAGGTTGAGCTTTGCCGGGGCGAAAAGCTTCATCGGACGTTCTCCTTTCGTGCGCCGGCCCGATCCTTCGCTCAGTGGCGGAACAGGGAGAGGCGGCGAATATCGATCACGTGCTTGGGGCACATCTCGTGGCAGCAGTAGCAGCGGATGCAGTTGGAATAGTCGATCACAGCCTTGTGATCGCGAATCGTAATGGTGTGCTGCGGGCAGCTCTCCGCGCATTTGCCGCAGCCGACGCACTCCGCGGTGCGGATCTGCGGCGAGGGCGTCGCCAGGCGGGCGGCCAGCGGCTGAAGGAACTTCGGCAGCCGGGTGATGAAGTCCGCAGACTTCGATTCCGGCTGGAGAAAATCGGGAACGGCAAAGCGGGAGGCCGGCTCGCACAGCCAGACGAGCTCGTCCGCGCTGCGCGGGCAGAGGCCGCGCTCCATGGCCGCGCGCAGGGGCGGGATGCTCTCCGGCTCCATGCCGATGATCCGGGCGCACGCGAGATCTGCCGCATACGGGCTGCGGCTGGCGAGCAGCGCGCCGACATAGCGCGGCAGTCCGCCCGTGGGGCCGTTGCCCTCCATGGCCATAACGCCGTCCACAATGGAAAGGACGGGGTGCAGCGCCTGGCAGAGATCGGTGATCATCGTGCCGAAGGCCTCCCTCTGCGGGAAGCGGCAGTGCAGCTCCGGCTTCATCAGGCCGGGAACGGCGCCGAAAAGGTTCTTGACCGCCGCGCTCAGGCTCATCATGCAGTGCGTCTTGAGCTTGCAGACGTCGACAATGGCGTCCGCCGTGAGCAGCGGCGTGATGACGGAGAACGAGCGGCACAGCTGCGCCTCGGGAGCCTTGAGCTCGCCCCACGTGCAGTCGAGGTTGAGCTCGGCCCCGTATTCCTCGGCCTTCGCGCAGCCGGAGTGCTCATAGATGGTCTTGAGCAGGGCGGGCGTGTACGGGCCGCCTGGGCTCTCGGCGATGACGACGGACGCGCCGAGCTCCTTCAGAAGGGAGACCACGGCGCAGATCACCACAGGGTGCGTGACGGCGCAGTCATCGGGCGCGGAGCGCGTGACGAGGTTCGGCTTGACGGCCACGCGCATACCGGGCCGAATCAGCTCCTCCGCCTTCAGAAGGCGAAACTGCTCCGCCAGAACGGCGCGCACCGCTTCATAGTCGTACGCTTCGCACGCCGAAGCGCACACCTCCACCGGCTCCCTCATCTGCGCAGCTCCCCGAGAAAGTGCTCGATGCGGCGCAGGGCCTCGGTGATATGTTTGATCGAGTAGGAGTAGGACACGCGGACAAAGCCCTCGCCGCACGCGCCGAAGGCCGGGCCGGGAACGACCGCCACGTGCTCCTGATAGATCAGCTTCTCGCAGAACTCCTCGCTCGAAAGGCCGGTGCTGCGGATGCAGGGGAAGACGTAGAACGCGCCCTCCGGCTCGAAGCAGGTCAGCCCCATGCGGTTGAAGCCGTCCACGATCAGGCGGCGGCGCATGTCGTACTGCGAGCGCATATTCTGAATATCGGCGTCGCCGTTTTTCAGCGCCTCAATGGCGGCATACTGGGCCGTGGTGGGGGCGCACATGATGCCGTACTGGTGCAGCTTCGTCATCTGGGAAACCAGAGCGCGCGGGCCCGCGACGTAGCCGAGGCGCCAGCCCGTCATGGCGAAGGCCTTGGAGAAGCCGTTGACGACGACGGTGCGCTCGCGCATGTCTCCGATGGAGGCAAAGCTCACGTGCGGCGTGCCGCCGTAGGTCAGCTCGCTGTAGATCTCATCGGAGAGGACAAACAGGTCGTGCTTTTTGACAACCTCGGCCACAGCCTCGAGATCGGCGCGGCGCATGACGGCGCCCGTGGGATTGTTCGGATAGGGCAGGACGAGGAGCTTGGTGCGCGGGGTGAGCTTCTCCTCAATCTCCTGCGGCGTGAGGCGAAAGCGGTTCTCCGCCTTCGTCTCGATGATCACCGGCACGCCGCCCGCCATGCTGGCCAGTGGCGCATAGCAGACAAAGCTCGGCTGCGGGACGAGGACCTCGTCGCCGGGGGCGAGCAGGGTGCGGAAGCACAGATCGATGGCCTCGCTTCCGCCGACGGTGACGAGCAGTTCCTTGTTCGGATCGTACTCCACCTGATAATGGCGGTTGAACCAGACCGAGAGCTCGTTTCGCAGCTCAGAGAAGCCGCGGTTCGGGCTGTACCATGTCTTGCCGTCCTCGAGCGAGCGGATGCCCTCCTGCCGCACATGCCAGGGGGTGACGAAATCAGGCTCGCCGATCGAGAGGGAGATGACGTCCTCCATCTCGTTGGCGATATCGAAAAATTTCCGGATCCCGGAGGGGGGAATTTGCAGGATGGCCGGATTCATCCTTTGCTGGTAATCAATCACAGAGCACGGTCCTCCTCTCGTCGCGCTCATCCTCGGGATTGAGCACCACGCCGCCGTCCTTGTAGCGGGTTAAAATAAAGTGCGTCGCCGTGGACAGCACAGAATCGAGAGGAGCCAGGCGCTTCGCCACGAAGAGGGCGATATCCTGCATGCTCGCAGCGTTCACGCGCACGGCCAGATCGAAGCCGCCGGACATCAGATAGACGCTCTCAACCTCCTCGAACTGCATGATCTTGTCGGCAATCTCGTCGAAGCCCTTGTCGCGCTTGGGGGTAACGCGCAGCTCGATGAGGGCGGAGGCGTGGTTGGCGTCCGCCTTCTCCCAGTTGATCAGCGTGTGGTAGCCGCGGATGACGCCCGCCTTCTCGTAGGCCGCGATCTGGCTCTCGATCTCCGCCGGCGTTTTTCCGAGCATCACCGCCAGCTGCTCGCAGCTCAGACGGGCGTTCTCCTGCAACAAGCCCAACAATTTATCCATCGTTTCGCACGCTCCTTTGTTTCTGTTTTCCCGCGGCCGCCGCTTCCCTCTTCCGCCGGAGCCGGCGAAGAACGGGCGGCCGTCAGCCGCCCGGGGACGCGGGTGCGGGTTTCTTTTCAGTATACCGAATCGGGAGCGATTTTGCAACCTTTCGCGCCAAATCCTTCGTAAATTGCGAAAGCAGAGGGGAACCCACCCGTTCCCCCGCCTGCGGCCGCGCGCTTGACAGTTGACAATTCCGGACAAAAGGAACATAATGATTTTGTATATTCTTTCGCGCGGAGCCGGTGCGCCGGCGCAGCTCCCTGCCGCGTTTCGCTTCGCGCAGGCCTCGAGGAGAGGTTTTCCCATCATCACAGTTTGGAGGTAATTTTATGCATGCTGTCATCACAGTCATCGGTAAGGACATGGTCGGTATCCTCGCGCGCGTTTCGACCATCTGCGCCGAAAACAACGTCAATGTGGTGGAGGTGACGCAGTCCATCCTGCACGATCTCTTCGCCATGATCATGATGGTGGATATCTCAAAGTGCAGCGTCCCCTTCAGCGAGCTCTCCGATCGGCTCTCGAGCCTCGGCGATGAAATGGGCCTGACGATCCACACCATGCACGAGGATATTTTTAATAGTATGCATCACATCTGATTTTCACACACTATATCTCGGTTGTTAAGGAGTGTTTAGGCTTTGATCAACTCCCATGATATTCTGGAAACGATCAATATGATCGACAACGAAAACCTCGACGTGCGCACCATCACCATGGGCATTTCCCTGCTCGACTGCATCGACAGCGACGCGGAGCGCGCCTGCGGCAAAATCTACGACAAGATCTGCCGCTATGCGGGACAGCTGGTGAAGACGGGCGAGGATATCAGCAAGGATTACGGCATCCCGATCATCAACGAGCGCATCTCCGTCACCCCGATCGCGATGATCGCGGGCGCCTGCCCGGGCGCGGATCCCATCCGCTACGCCAAGGCGCTCGACCGTGCCGCGCACACCGTGGGCGTCAACTTCATCGGCGGCTACAGCGCTTTGGTGCACAAGGGATTCGGCCCCGGCGACTACGCTCTCATGCGCAGCATTCCGCAGGCCCTCTCGGAGACGGAGCTCGTCTGCTCCTCCGTCAACATCGGCACCACCAAATCCGGCATCAACATGGACGCCGTCGACCGCATGGGCCAGATCGTCCTCGAGACGGCGAAGGCCACCGCGGACCGCGACTGCATCGGCGCGGCCAAGCTCGTCGTCTTCTGCAACGCGCCGGAGGACAACCCCTTCATGGCCGGCGCCTTCCACGGCCCCGGCGAGCCGGACTGCGTCATCAACGTGGGCGTCTCCGGACCCGGCGTGGTGCGCGCCGCCCTGGCGAAGGCGGGCGACTGCGATATCACGGCGGTGGCCGATATCGTGAAGAAGACGGCCTTCAAGATCACCCGCATGGGCCAGCTCGTCGCGCAGGAGGCCTCCCGCCGCCTGTGCGTGCCGTTCGGCATCGTGGATCTCTCCCTCGCCCCCACGCCCGCCGTCGGCGACAGCGTGGCCCACATTCTGGAGGAGATGGGCCTGGAGCGCTGCGGCGCGCACGGCACCACGGCCTGCCTGGCTCTGCTCAACGACGCGGTCAAGAAGGGCGGCGTCATGGCCTCCTCGCACGTGGGCGGCCTCTCCGGCGCGTTCATCCCCGTCACCGAGGACGCCGGCATGATCCGCGCGGCCCGCGAGGGCGCTCTCTCGCTCACCAAGCTTGAGGCGATGACGGCCGTCTGCTCCGTGGGACTTGATATGATCAACATCCCCGGCGACACGCCCGCGGAGATCATCGCCGCCATCATCGCCGACGAGGCGGCCATCGGCATGGTCAACTCGAAGACGACGGCGGTGCGCGTAATCCCCGCCATCGGCAAAAAGGCCGGCGAGGAGCTGAGCTTCGGCGGCCTGCTCGGCGGCGGCCCCATCATGGAGGTCAACCGGTATTCTCCGGAAAAATTCATCCGCCGCGGCGGACGCATTCCCGCCCCGATGCAGAGCCTCAAGAATTAAGCTTTGCGAATAGCGTTCCCCTTATGTCAAAAAAATTTACAATTTTTTGGCTGGTTTAGACAGTTTATCGTTTCTATTTTGCAGTAATATTCATGAGTCCCAACATTGCCAAACAAAAAAATGAGGTCTATAATAGCCACATCAAAAAATGCTTTTGTTCCCTTCCCGAACCGCGGGAGTTCCGCCAGGAGGTGCTGAATCGATGCAAAACATGATCAAGGAAATCGTTGATATGGACCGCCGCGCCAGAGAGATCACCGAGGCCGCCCAGCAGGAAAAGCTGAACTCTGAAAAGGAGGTCGCGGAGAAGCGCGAGCAGATCCGCGAGGAGTATCTGAAAAAGGCCCGCGAGCGAATCGCCCTGAACGAGCCGAAGGAGCGCGAGGCCGCGGAGGAATCGTGGCGCGCCGTGGAAGCCCGGCAGAATGAGATTTCGGCGAGGCTCGACGCGCAGTATGCCGAAAACGGCGATCGCTGGGCCGAAGAGCTCGCCAGACGGGTGCTCGAAGCCTGAGTCGCCCCAGATCCCGGAAAGGCGGTAATCTGTGATGCTTCCAACCTATTCTTCCAATGTGATCCTCGCCAAGGCGCGCGCCATGTACGGACGCCGCCTGACGAGGGCCAATTACCGCGAGCTGCTCGAGTGCCGCACGGTGGGCGAGGTCGCCTCCTATCTGAAAAATCAGACGGGCTACGGCTCCATCCTGGCCGGCATCAACGAAAACGACATTCACCGCGGGCAGCTCGAGGTGCGGCTGCGCCAGAAGCTGTTCGAGGACAACTCGGCGCTGTGCCGCTATGAGGTGACCATCGGCGAGCACTTCGCCAATTACCTCATCGCGCGCGGCGAGATCGAGCAGATCATGCACAGCCTCGTGCTGCTCGAGGGCGACGTGCCCGAGGAATACCTCTTCGCGATGCCGGCCTACCTGACGGCGCACACCCACCTGAATCTCGCGGCTCTCTCGCACATCCGCAGCTACGACGATCTGCTCTCGGCCGTCTCCCACACGCCCTACCGCAAGCCGCTCGAGAGCTTCCGCCCCGCCCCCGGCGTTCCGCTCAACTATACGGGCATTGAAAACGCCCTGTACACCTATCTCTACGGCCAGGTGTTCGACGTCATCCGCAAATACACGCGGGGCGAGACGGCAAAACAGCTGCGGCAGATGTTCGAATCCTACATCGATCTGCAGAACTATCTGCGCATCGCGCGGCTGCGGTTCATCCACAAGGAGGAGATCGACGTGGTGCGCAGCGCGCTGCTGCCGTTCGGGCAGCTGCACGAGCGGCACCTCAACGCCCTGCTCGAGGCGAAAAGCCAGGAGGAGATCGCCGCCGTCATGCGCAGAACGCCGGTGGGACAGCACTTCATCAAGTCGCAGGGCTCCTACGCCTATGTCGAGCAGCTGATGAACCGCACCAAATACCGCATCTGCCGCCGGGATATCCGGTTTTCCACCCATCCGAGCGTCGTCCTGATGAGCTATATCTTCCTGATGGAGATCGAGGTCGGAGACATCATCACCATCGTGGAGGGGATTCGCTACAAGCTCGAGCCGGAGGAAATCAAAAGCATGCTTACCGTGGTTGATTTTTGAAGGGAGGTGTTTGTTTGGCCGTCCTGAAAATTAAGGTTCTCAGCATGATCGGGAGAATGACGGAGCTCGACCAGGTGACCGCCGTGTGCGGCAGATCCGGCTGCTTCCATCCCGACAACTCGCTCTCCTTCTATTCCGACACCGCGAAGTTTTCTCCCATCACGGAGGAGAACCCCTACACCGAACCCATGCAGCGTCTTTCGGAGGCGATCAACGGCTCTCGCAAACGGCTGGAGCTTCTTTCCAACGAAGCGCTCGGCGGCGTCAGCTACGAGAGGGACGCGCTCGAGAAGTACGTCTCCACCCTCGCCGAAAAATTCCAGAGCCTTCAGGAGGAGCGCAGCGACGCCCAGAGCAAAATCCAGTCCTGCACGCGGGGCATCGAGGAGGCCAGCCATTTTACGGGGCTCGACCTCGATCTCGACGAGATCCGGGAGTGCCGCTATATCAAGGTGCGCTTCGGGCGCCTGCCGAAGGACAGCTATGAGAAGCTGAACCACTATCACCAGAACCCCTATGTCATCTTCTTCCCCTGCACCTCAGACGATATCCAGTACTGGGGCGTGTACTTCTCCCCCATCGACGTCGTGAGCGAGGTCGACCGCATTTTCTCGAGCCTCTATTTTGAGCGCGTCCGCCTGGCGGAGCTGCACAGCACGCCCGAGCACGTGGTTGAGGCGCTGCGCGAGGAGCGGGAAAAGGAGGTCGAGCGAATCAAGGCGATCGACGCGAGGATCGAGGCCCTCTGGAAGCAGGAGCGGCTGGAGGCGCAGCGGGTTTACTCCTACCTCAACCAGCAGTCCGTCTTCTTTTCCATCCGCCACTACGCGGCGCGGTACAACGACAACTTCATCCTCACCGGCTGGATTCCCGCCGACAGGGAGAAGGAATTCTGCGCCGAGCTCGACAAGCTCGAGAGCGTCGACTACACGCTCGACAACGCAGAAAACGAGCTTGAGCATTCGCCGCCGGTGCAGCTGAAAAACAGGAAGGCGGTGCGGCCCTTCGAGTTCTTCGTCGACATGTTCGGCCTGCCGCAGTACGACGAGCTCGACCCGACGCCGTTTGTCGCCTTCACCTATGTGCTGCTCTTCGGCATCATGTTCGGCGACGTCGGCCAGGGGCTGTGCGTTTCCCTGGTGGGCGCGCTGATGTGGCGCTACAAGCGCATGGCGCTGGGCAAGGCTCTCATTCCCTGCGGCTTCTCCTCCGCCTTCTTCGGCCTGGTGTATGGCTCCGTCTTCGGCTACGAGCACGTGCTCGACCCGATGTATACGGCGCTGTTCGGCCTTTCGGAGAAGCCTGTGGAGGTGATGGAGGCCGACACGACCATTCTGATTATCCTCGCCGCCGTGGGCATCGGCATCTTCCTTGTCCTGACGGCTATCCTCATCAACATCATCTGCTCCCTGCGCCGCAAGCGGTATGAGAGCGCCCTCTTCGGGCCGAACGGCATCGCCGGCTTTGTCTTCTATGGCGCCATCGTCGCCGGCTTCGGCGGACAGGCGGCCTTCGGCTGGCAGATTGTCAGCCCCCTCTATATCGTCCTGCTGATTGTCCTGCCGCTGCTCGTTATCATGTTCGCGGGCGTGCTCGGCGGCCTTGTCGAGCGCCGGGCCGACTGGAAGCCGGAGAGCTGGGGCGGCTATGTGATGGAAAATTTCTTTGAGCTCTTCGAGGTGCTGCTCGGCTACGCGAGCAACACGATCTCGTTTCTTCGCGTCGGCGCCTTCGTTCTTGTGCACGCCGGGATGATGACGATGGTCTTCACCCTGGCCGACATGGCGGGCGGCGTCGGCTACCTGCTGATCGCCGTCCTCGGCAACATCGTCGTGATGGGCATGGAGGGACTGCTCGTCGGCATTCAGGTGATGCGTCTCGAGTTCTACGAGATGTTCAGCCGCTTCTTTGAGGGCGGCGGACGGCCCTTCCGCCCTGTTGTGGTGGGTCAAAAGCGTTGAGCCGTCTTTTCCGGGAAAGGGCCCTTTCCCGGAAGGGCTCTGCATAGAGAGCGGGCCGCATGCTCCGCCGCGCGGCGGAACAGACGCGGCTTCGTCTCAGGCAAGCGCGGTTTTGCGGGCCTTCTGCCCATCAAGCCGCTTCACCCATTCTGCATTGTTTGGAGGTATCATCATGACTGCTCTGCTTCTTCTCATCCCGACCGTATTTCTGATTGTCTCCGCCGCTCTGGCGGTTCGCTCCGTGCGGCGCGGCACAAAGAAAAGCCGTGCCTTCGCCCTGCAGCTGCTCAGCTTCCTCGCCGTGTGCGTCTTCTCGTTCGCCCTGCCCGCCGGAAACGCCTTCGCCGCCGGTGATCTCCCGGACGGCTCCACGACTGCCGCGGCCGCTGCTCAGGAGGAGGACGCCGCTTCCGGGAACGGCCTGGGCCTGATTGCGGCCGCGCTGGCCGTCGGCATCGCCGGCATCGGCGGCGGTATCGCCGTCGCGTCCGCCGCTCCCGCCGCCATCGGCGCGACGAGCGAGGATCCGAAGGCCTTCGGCAAGGCGATGATCTTCGTCGCCCTCGGCGAAGGCATCGCGCTCTACGGCCTGCTGATCGCCATCCTCATCTGGATGAAGTGCTGACGCCCCCGGCGGCAAAGCAACCGAACGGAAAGCAGGTGCGCCGGTGCGTTTTTATTTAATCAGCGACAACGTGGATACCCAGGTCGGCATGCGCCTGGCCGGCATCGAGGGCGTTGTGGTGCATGAGCGCGTGGAGGTGGAGAACGCCCTGCGCAAGGCCATGGCCATGGAGGACGTGGCCGTGGTGCTCATCACGGAGACGCTGCTGCAGCTGTGCCCCGAGCTGATCTACGATCTCAAGCTCAACCAGAAGCGCCCTCTCATCGTGGAGATTCCCGATCGACACGGAAACGGGCGCACCAAGGATTCAATTACCCGCTATGTGCGCGAGGCGATCGGCGTTAAAATCTGAGCGCCGCACACGGCGGAGACGGGAGGGATTCCCCTATGGCTAACGAGGAAAAGCTCGCCAAATTCCATCAGGCGATCAACCATTACGCGCTCGAGCAGCGCCGGAAGATCGAGGATGAGGTGGCGGACTTCAAGAATAAGGAGCTTCAGGAGGCGGAGGACGAGGTGCTCGTCGAATCCTACCACCTGATCCAGAAGGAAATGGCCGACATGCGCGGCCGCATTTCCCGGGAGCTGGCCCAGCGCGAGATGGCCGGGCGGCGCGCCCTGCTGGAAAAGCGCGGGCAGATCACGGAGGAGGTCTTCCGCAAGGCCGCCGCCATTCTGCAAAACGAGACGACGGGCGAGCGCTATCCCGCCATGCTCGAGCGCTTTGCGCACCGGGCCCGCCGGGCCTTTGAGAGCCGCGCCGCGGGACGCGGGCTGCCGGACGACATCGTGTTCCTGCTTCGTCCGCAGGATGCCGCGCTCGAGCCGCTGATCCAAAAGGCCTTCGGCGCGCCCTGCTCGTTCCGCGAGGATGAGACCATCACCATCGGCGGATTGCGCGCCGAGAGCGCCGCGCTGCACCTCGAGCTCGACTCCACGCTCGACGCCCTGCTGGAGAACCAGCGGGACTGGTTTGAGGAGGTTTCCCAGCTCTCGGTTGGCTGAGACGGCGGCATGGCCGGGACGCTCCCCTCGGGGGCGCTCCGGATAGTCCTTTCAGGAAGGCGATGATATGCGAATGAACGATACGAATGTCATTTACGGGATCAACGGCCCCGTTGTGACGGTGAAGGAGTCCCACAGCTTCTCCATGATGGAGATGGTTTATGTGGGCGAGGAGCGGCTGGTGGGCGAGGTCATCGGCATCACGAGCGAGCTGACCACCATCCAGGTCTACGAGGAGACGACGGGCCTGCGCCCGGGCGAGCCCGTGACCGGCACCGGCAGCCCGATGAACGTCACGCTTGGCCCCGGTATCCTGGACAATATTTTTGACGGCATCGAGCGCCCGCTCAAGGCGATCGAGGAAAAAAGCGGGGCCTTCATCTCCCGCGGCAGCAGCGTCTCCGCCCTCGACGAGGGCCGCGAATGGGACGTCGCGCTGCGGGTGAAGCCCGGCGACGAGGTCAAGGGCGGCGACATCTACGCCGTCTGCCCGGAGACCCCGATCATCGAGCACCGCTGCATGGTGCCGCCCGCCCTGAGCGGCGTCATCGAGTCTGTGAAGCCCGACGGAAAGCACAGGGTCAACGACACGGTGGCCGTGCTGCGCGACAAGCGGGGAGCCCTGCACGAGCTGACGCTCTGCCAGCACTGGCCGATCCGCACGCCGCGCCCGGTGGCGCAGCGCCTGCAGACGACGCTGCCGCTCATCACCGGCCAGCGCGTCATCGACACCCTCTTCCCCATCGCCAAGGGCGGCACCGCCGCCATCCCCGGCGGCTTCGGAACGGGCAAAACGATGACGCAGCACCAGCTGGCAAAATGGTGCGACGCCGATATCATCATCTATGTCGGCTGCGGCGAGCGCGGCAACGAGATGAGCCAGGTGCTCGACGAGTTCTCCGAGCTTGTCGACCCGAAATCCGGCCGGCCGATGACGGACCGCACCGTCCTCATCGCCAACACGAGCAACATGCCCGTGGCCGCCCGCGAGGCGTCCATCTACACGGGCATCACGCTGGCCGAGTACTACCGCGACATGGGCTACCATGTGGCTATCATGGCGGACTCGACCTCCCGCTGGGCGGAGGCGCTGCGCGAGATCTCCGGCCGTCTGGAGGAGATGCCGGCCGAGGAGGGCTTCCCGGCCTACCTGCCGAGCCGCCTCTCCGAATTCTATGAGCGCGCCGGCATGAGCGTGAACCTGAACGGCTCCGACGGCTCCGTGACGATCATCGGCGCGGTGTCGCCGCAGGGCTCCGATTTTTCCGAGCCGGTGACGCAGAACACCAAGCGCTTCACGCGCTGCTTCTGGGCGCTGGACAAGGCGCTGGCCTATGCCCGCCACTATCCGGCCATCAACTGGACGCAGAGCTACAGCGAATATTTCATCGACCTCGACCCGTGGTACACGGAAAACCTCGGCGAGGAGTTCATCAAATACCGCCGCCGCATCAACCGCCTGCTGCAGGAGGAGAGCCAGCTGATGGAGATTGTCAAGCTGATTGGCTCCGACGTGCTGCCGGACGACCAGAAGCTCGTGATCGAGACGGCCCGCGTCATCCGCGTCGGCTTTTTGCAGCAGAACGCCTTCCACCAGGACGACACCTTCGTCCCCCTGGAGAAGCAGAAACAGATGATGCGCGTCATCCTCTATCTGTACCGCAAGGCGCGCCAGCTCGTCTCGGCCAGCGTGCCGATCTCGAACATCCTCGAAACCGGGCTGTTCGACAAGCTGGTGAAGATGAAGTATGACATTCCGAACAACCGGCTCGATCTCTTCGACGAGTATATCGCGGAGATCGACAGGCTGCTGGCCGAGCTGGTGGCGTCGTGACGCGGCAAGGAGGCGACTGAAGCAATGCTGATAGATTACTTGGGCGTGCGCGAGATCAACGGCTCGCTGATCGTCCTGGACGACGTGGAGGGCGCGTCCTTCGAGGAGGTTGTGGACATCCGCCTCGACGACGGCACCCTGCGGCAGGGCCGCGTGGTGCAGATGGAGGGCAGCCGCGTCGTCATCCAGGTCTTCGAGGGCACGCGCGGGATTTCGCTCGACAACACCCGCACGCGCCTCAAGGGCCACCCGATGGAGCTGGCCCTCTCCCCCGAGCTGCTCGGGCGCGTCTTCGACGGCGCCGGGCGGCCGATCGACGGCCTGGGCGACATTTACCCCGTGGCGCGGGCCAACATCAACGGCACGCCCATCAACCCCGTGTCGCGCGTCTATCCGAAAAACTACATCAACACGGGCATTTCCACCATCGACACGCTCATGACGCTGATCCGCGGCCAGAAGCTGCCGATTTTCTCCGGCTCCGGCATGAAGCACAACGAGCTCGCCGTGCAGATCGCCCGCCAGGCGCGCATCAGCGACGAGGGCGAGGAGAAGTTCTGCATCGTCTTTGCCGCCATGGGCGCGAAGAACGACGTGGCCGAGTACTTCCGCCGCTCGTTCGACGAATCCGGCGTGCTGCAGAAGGTCGTGATGTTCCTCAACCTCTCGAACGACCCGATCATCGAGCGTATCCTGACGCCGCGCTGCGCGCTGACGGCCGCCGAGTATCTGGCCTTCGAGCAGGGCATGCACGTCCTCGTCATCATGACGGACATGACCTCCTACGCCGAGGCGCTGCGCGAGTTCAGCTCGAGCAAGGGCGAAATCCCCGGCAGAAAGGGCTTCCCCGGCTACCTGTATTCCGACCTGGCCTCGCTCTATGAGCGCGCCGGCATGGTGCGCGGCAAATCCGGCTCCGTGACGCAGATCCCCATCCTGACGATGCCGAACGACGACGTGACCCACCCGGTTCCCGATCTGACGGGCTATATCACGGAGGGACAGATCGTGCTCGACCGCACGCTCGACAGCTCCGGCGTCTATCCGCCCGTCTCGATTCTGCCGTCGCTGTCCCGTCTGATGAAGGACGGCATCGGCGAGGGCTACACGCGCGCCGACCACTCCGCCCTCTCGAACCAGCTGTTCGCGTCCTACGCGAAGGTGATGGACGCGCGCTCGCTGGCCTCCGTCATCGGCGAGGAGGAGCTCTCCCCCACCGACAAGAAATATATCGAGTTCGGCAAGCAGTTTGAGCAGCACTTCGTCAGCCAGGGCGCAAACGAAAACCGCGCCATCGGCGAGAGCCTTGATCTGGGCTGGCAGCTGCTCTCCACCCTGCCGCGCGAGGAGCTCGACCGCGTGGACGACAGGCTGCTCGATCAGTACTACCATCCCGATCAGAAGGAGGCGTAAGCCATGGCGGTTCAGACGGTCCCAACCAAGGGCAACCTGCTCGCAACCAAGAAGTCGTTGGAGCTGTCCCGCACAGGCTTCGAGCTTCTCGATCGCAAGCGCAACATCCTGATCCGCGAGATGATGGCCCTCATCGATCGCGCCTCGGCCATCCAGGACAAGATCGACACCACCTATGCGCAGGCCTACAAGGCGCTGCAGATGGCCAACATCTCCCTCGGCATCTGCCACGAGCTCTCACGCACCGTGCCGGTGGACAACAACCTCAATGTTGCCTTCCGCAGCGTGATGGGCGTGGAGATTCCCATGGTCTCGCTCGCCGAGCAGAGCGTCCCGGTCCCCTACGGGCTCTCGAGCACCAATTCGATGCTCGACCGGGCCTTCGCGCAGTTCAACGAGGTCAAGCGGCTGACCGCCGAGCTGGCCGAGGTGGAGAACAGCGTTTACCGCCTGGCGGACGCGATCAAGAAGACGCAGAAGCGGGCGAACGCGCTCAAGAACATCATGATCCCGCGCTTCGAGGAGACGGTGAAATTCATCACCGACGCCCTCGAGGAAAAGGAGCGCGAGGAATTCTCGCGGCTGAAGGTGATCAAAAGCCAGAAAAACGCCCAGTCCGGGAAAAACGGATAGCGCCGCCCACCCGCGGCCCGAGAGAAGCAGAGGAGCGCGTCTCCTCTGCTTTTTCGCGTTTTCCGCCCTCTCCTGCGGGAACCGGCTGCAGAGAGAACGCCCGAAACGGAAAGCCGCGCCTCTCCCCCGAGGCAAAGATTTTGCGCTTGCCTTTTGCCCCGCATACGGGTATCATAAAAAGGGTATGCTGGAATCATCGCCCCGAAGCGGGCGCCCGATTGCGGCAGACGCGGAAAGGAGCTCCCCATGGAACAAGAGCTGAGAGAACGATTCGATTTCTATGCCGGCCGGCGCGACCGCAGCGAGCAGGCGGTGGTCGTGGAGCTGCTGCGCGAGGTACAGGAGGTTTGCGGCTGCGTGCCGGCCGAGCTGCAGCGGGAGGCCGCGCGCGCCTGCGGCGTGCCCGAAAGCCTTGTGGCGGCGCTTGTCAGGCGCTATCCGAGCCTGCGGGAGGCTCGATACCGCCACGAAATCACAGCCTGCACCGGCGAGCGCTGCCGGGGCAAGGGAGGCTTCGCCGTGCTGGAGGCGCTGCGGCGGGAGCTGGGCGTCGCAGCCCAGGGGCTCTCTGCGGACGGCTCCGTCCTTCTCAGGACACAGAACTGCCTCAGGCACTGCGGCACGGCGCCGAATCTCCTCGTCGACGGGGAAATTCTCCCCCATGTGACGCCGGAGCAGATCCCGGCGCTTGTCAGGAAGCTGCGCTCCTCCTGAAAGACGGCGCGGCAGAGAAACGGGAAGGGGAAATTCAGATGGAAGAAAACCGCTTTGAGCTCCCGAAGGCGGACTATTTCACGCTCAACTACAACATTTACTGCGGCAGCCTGAACGGCTTCAACTACAAGCTCAGCGCCAAGGATAAGGAAAAGCTCACCGTCTCGGTGTGGATGGGGCCGCTGTGCATGGAGAAGAGCGAAATCGCCGCCAGCGAGAGCTTTGCCCTGGACGAGGAGGGCTTCCACGCCGCGCTCGGCTGGCTGGAGGGGCAGTTTCAGGCCCTGTGCGGAGGGGAAGCGCCATGAGACTGTTCGACGTGATCGGCCCCATCATGACGGGGCCCTCGAGCTCTCACACCGCCGGAGCGGCGAAAATCGGCCTTGTGACGCGCGCAATGCTCGGCGGCGAGCCGGTGCGCGCCGAGATCCTGCTGCACGGCTCGTTCGCACAGACGGGACGCGGGCACGGCACCGACCGCGCCATCGTGGCGGGGCTGCTCGGCATGCACCCGGACGACCCGCGCATTCCGGAGAGCTTTTCCCTCGCGGAGAAGGCGGGGCTCGCCTTTTCCTTCACCACCGGAACGCTCAAGAACGCGCACCCGAACACAGCCTCGCTGACGGTGGAGAACGCGGACGGGGAAAGCCTTTCCGTCGTCGCTTCGTCGCTCGGCGGCGGGCGGATCCAGATCTGCCGTGTGGACGGCATCGAGACGGGCTTCTCCGGCGGCAGCAACACGCTGATTGTGCACAACGAGGACAAGCCCGGCTGCGCCGCCGTGGTGACGGCCCTGCTCGCGCGGTTCGGCCTGAATATCGCCACCATGCAGCTGTGCCGGAATTTTCCCGGCGGCTACGCGGTGATGGTGATTGAATGCGATCAGTTCATCCCCGCCGAGCTGGCGCGGGAGCTGGAGCAGGCGGACGGCGTGGCGCGCGTCACCCGGCTGAACCTTGACGTCTGAAAGGAGGCGCGGCATGGCAATCGATTCCATCGCCGCTCTGCTCAGCGGAGCGGCTAAAGCGGGGCTCCCGCTCTGGGAGCACATCCTCCTCGAGGATCTGCGGGAGGGACAGGGCACGCGGGAGGACTCCCTGCGGCAGATGAGGCGGCTGTGGGAGGCGATGAAGGCCTCCGGGGACAACTACCGCCCCGAGGAGCGCTCGCACAGCGGGCTCGCGGGCGGAGACAGCGCCAAGGTGCAGGCCGCCATGGCGGGCGGCGCCCTCTACGGCGGAGAGTTCTTCCAGGAGGTCGTGGCGGAGGCGCTCAAGGTCAGCGAGTGCAACGCCTGCATGAAGCGCATCGTCGCCGCGCCGACGGCCGGCTCGTGCGGCGTGCTGCCGGCTGTGTTGCTTCCTCTTCTGCGCCGCGGAGAGGATGAGGAGGAAATCCTGCGCGCCCTGTATGTCGCGGCGGGCTTCGGGCAGGTGATCGCCACGCGGGCCTCGATCTCCGGGGCGGAGGGCGGCTGCCAGGCGGAGGTGGGCGCGGCCTCGGCGATGGCGGCGGCCGCTTTGACGCAGCTGCGCGGCGGGACGCCCGCCATGTGCGCGCACGCCTGCGCGATGGCGCTGTCGAACCTGATGGGGCTCGTCTGCGATCCGGTCGCCGGGCTGGTGGAGGTTCCCTGCGTCCACCGCAACGTGGTGGGAGCCGTCAACGCCCTGAGCTGCGCCGACATGGCGCTCGCGGGCGTGGAGTGCCGCATCCCGGCCGACGAGGGGATCGACGCGATGGCGCAGGTCGGCGCTTCGATGGACGACTCCCTGCGCGAGACGGGCGCGGGCGGTCTCGCCGCCACGCCTACGGGGAAGGCAATCGCCGGACGGCTGGCGGAGGAGGGCTGACCTCTTCCCGCGGGACGAAGAGGGTAAAAATGAAGGAAAGGCGCGTTCCGCCGGCACCGGCCGCACGGAACGCGCCTTTCCTTATGAGTCCGGGAGCTTCGTCAGACAAAATGAGAAAAGCTCTTTCTGAACTGCGTGGGTGAGAGCCCGAAATTGCGGCGAAAGGCCTTCGAATAGGCAAACCCATCGGCAAAACGGCAAACACTCGCAATCTCCTGCACGCTCATGCCCGTATCCAGGAGCAGCCGTTTTGATTCGTTGAGCCGATGCTGCATCTGATAGGCGGCCGGCGGGCAGCCGAACGCGCCCCGGAATCTCTTGCGAAAGGTCTCATATTCCATTCCCACCTGAGCGGCTACCGCCGCGGGAGAGGGATAGGACTCCTCTCCGGGAACGCAGAGAAGCTCCGAGGCCCGCGTCAGCGCGCCGTCCCAACCGGTGAACCGCTCCTGCAGCGCGGTCTGCGTGAGAGTGACGGCGAACTCCTGCAGGGAGAGGAACAGGGAAAAGCTCCTGCCCTCGGGAACCGTGCGGAAGCGTTCGAGCAGGGCGCGGCAGGAGCCGAGAAGAGCCGGCGTCAGGGCGTGAAACAAAACAGGCTGCCTGCTCAGCAGGCCCTGATTTGCCATATACTCAAAATAGTCGCGCCCGAAGCACACGTAGAATTCCAGCCATTTTCCGTCCGGCGTCACCTCGGTGACGTGGGGCTTTCCCGGCATTCTCTGCACAAAGCAGCCGGGGGAAAGCGCCTCCTCCCTGCCGGTCGGATCGGAGTACCGGCCGGAGCCGCTGAGCAGAAGAAACGCTCCGTAATGGGAAAACAGAACCGTATCGTGCGAAAAACGATCCGTGGGCTTTGCCAGAAAGCCACAGCTGAGGATCCCGTTGACGGGATCCTGCGACAGGCTGCGGTGCGCCGTGTCGTTGTGAAAGAGAGACGCCGGGATCTGCATGCAATCACCTCATCCCAAATTTGACATCAATCAGCCAAAAGCTCCATTCTCAGCCCTCTCCCGCTCTGCTATAATACACGCAGAAGGATCTCCGCCGCCGCGGGATCGAAAACGAGAAAGGAAGGCTGTGCCATGAATCAACGCGAAAATCTGCTCGCCCTTTTCAGAAGAGAGCCGTTTGAATGGCTCCCCGCGGAATTCAGCCTGTGCCCCTCTCTGGAGGAGGAGTACAGACGGCAAACAGGAAGCCCGCTGCCGTATCAGGACTATTTTGAGATGCCATGGAGGAATGTGCCGGACCTGACCGTCCCCTTTGACAGGGAGCGCTATCTCCCCTATTACACTCAGCTCAAGCCGGGCTCCTCCATCGATCTGTGGGGTGTGGCGCACGAGCCGGGGAGCGAGGCGGCCAAGCATATGACATACCTGCGCAGCCCCCTGCGCGGAATTGACAGCCTGCAGGAGATCATGGCCTATCCGCTGCCCGACTTCCGCCTGGACGACGGAGCAGCGCAGCGGGAATCCGTCGAGGCCATTCATGCCCGCGGGCTGGCTGCGTGCGGCAATATGCAGATGACCGTCTGGGAGACCGCCTGGTATCTTCGCGGCATGGAGGACCTGATGATGGACATGATGAGCGAGGATCCCATTGCCGGGTATCTTCTCGACGCCGTGACGGAGCGGGCCGCCTGCCGGGCCGCGAGCTATGCGAAGGCCGGAGCCGACTTTCTCTTTCTCGGCGACGATATCGGCATGCAGAGGACGCCGATGATGAGCACGGAGCTGTATTGCCGGTGGCTCAAGCCGCGCCTCGCGCAGGTGATCCGCGCGGCCCGCGAGGTCAACCCCGAAATCCTGATCGCCTACCACAGCTGCGGGCACGCGACGCCGTTCCTGCCCCACCTGATCGAGGCGGGAGTGGACATTCTCAATCCGGTGCAGCCGGAAAGCATGGACTTTCCCGCGATCTACCGCGAATTCGGCGGAAGGCTGAGCTTCCACGGGACAATCGGCACGCAGACAACGATGCCGTTCGGCACGCCCGAGGAGGTCAGGGCAACGGTGCGCGGGCACATGGCGATCGCCTCCGCCTTCGGCGGCCTGCTGCCCGCCCCCACGCACCTGCTCGAGCCGGAGGTGCCGTGGGAGAATATCCTCGCCTATGTACAGGCGTGCAGGGAATTCGGCGGGAGAGCCTGACGCCGCTCCTCCCGATGAAGAGAAACGCACCGCGCAGACAGAGAACGCCTACTCCCAGAGAAAGGCGGGCAGGCGCACATCCCCGCGCGGCAGCTTCTCCCAGGCGAAAAGCGGGATCAGCTCGCGGGCCGCGACAGGCTGCGGGCGGTCGAGGAGGCCGCCGGCGCAGGCCAGCACGCCGAGCAGCTCCTGCGGGGAAAAGCGCTCCCGCAGCGCGCCGAGATCGAGGGCCGCGCCGCGCTTGGAGGGACGGCTGCCCGCAGGGTCGAGAAGGAGCGGGATGTGGCCGAAGGCCGGGGGCTCATAGCCGAGCAGCCGGTACAGATACAGCTGGCGCGGCGTGGAGTCGAGGAGATCGCGGCCGCGGACAACCTGCGTCACGCCCATGAGGGCATCGTCCACCACGACGGCGAGCTGGTAGGCAAAGACGCCGTCTGAGCGGCGGACAAGAAAATCGCCGCACTCCCGGGCAAGATTCTCACGGTATGGGCCGCAGGCCAGATCCACGAGGGAAATCTCCTCGTCGGGAACCATCAGGCGGACGGCGGGACGGCGGCGGGCGGCGAGCGAGCGCCGCTCCTCCTGCGTCAGGCGGCGGCAGCGGCCGGAATAGAGGACGCGCCCGTCTGAGAGATGGGGCGCCTCGGCGGCGTGCAGCTCCGCACGGCTGCAGAAGCAGGGATACAGCAGGCCGAGGCCCTCGAGCCGGCGGCAGGCCTCCTCGTAAAGGGGCGTGCGCTCGCTCTGGTAGTAGGGGCCGTGCGGGCCGCCGCGGCTGCCTCCCTCGTCCCAGTCAAGGCCGAGCCAGGAGAGATCGGCCTCGAGCAGGTCCGCGTAGCGGCGCGGGCAGCGCTCCGGGTCGAGGTCCTCCTGGCGCAGAAGGACGCTGCCGCCCTCCGAGCGGGCGGCGAGCCAGGCCAGCAGCGCGCAGAACACGTTGCCGAGGTGCATCCTGCCGCTCGGGCTCGGGGCGAACCGCCCCACCGTCCGCCGTTTTTCCTCCATCCCGCGGTCTCTCCTTCCTGCTCACACTCTTCCCCGTTCCGGCGCTCCCGCCGGCGGTTGCCCCTCCTCCCTTTTCCGCGCCGGCATGCGGCGCACAAAAGCGGGCGGGCCCGTCAGCCTGCAAATCAGACGGGGGATCAAATTGGTTACATTGTACCACACTTTCGTCACTGCGAACAGAACAGGGACGAAAATCATGCTATCGCTCCAGTTTATTGTAAAATTTTTCAAAAAAACTGGATCCTTTCGATAAAAATGATATACTATAGGTAACCCTAAGGCAACACCGCATAATCCCAGGTGGTGCAGCGCGCCAAAAAGTTTTTTGTGAGATAGTCCAAAAAGCGCAGGCGATCCTTGCCGGATTGGCGAGCATGTTTGGGAAATACCACGGGAAATTTTGGCGCAATACGTGTGGTGCAAAGCGCCATCTAAGCCCCAAGGCGCGAATTGTGCGGCGGCGCCCTGAGCCAATTGGGTTCCCTGAAAGAATGAAAGCCGGAAACGGCAAATGAGAAAGGTGTGGTACCATGTTGAAGGAATTCCCGCTGGGCCGCGAGGTGGACCGGCCAACGGCGGAAAACGCAATCGAAGCCTATCGGGAAAAGCTCTCCGCGCAGCAGCTTGCGCTCAAGGAGAAAAAGCTTCCCGTTATCATTTTGATTGAGGGCTGGGGCGCGGCCGGAAAGGGCAGCCTGATCGGCCGTCTGATCCGCTATCTCGACCCCCGATTCTACACCGTCTGCACGCGCAGCGTCCCCTCCGACGAGGAGCTGCGCAAGCCCTTCCTCTGGCACTATTTCACCAAGATCCCGCAGAACGGAAAGATCGTGATCTTCGACTCCGGCTGGATGGAGGAGACCGTGCGCAGCGTGGAGAGCAAAGAGCTCAAAAAGCACGAGCTGACCGAGCGGCTGGAGGGCATCCGCATTTTTGAGCGGCAGCTGGTGGAAAACGGATATCTCGTCGTCAAGCTCTTCCTGCACATCTCCCGCGAGGAGCAGAAAAAGCGCCTTCAGGCGCTGGAGGAGGACAAAAACACCGACTGGCGCGTCAACAAGAACGACTGGCACCAGAACAATCACTACGACAAGCAGATCAAGCGCTTCGACAAGTATCTCGAGGCCACCTCGAAGCCCTGGGCGCCCTGGAACATCATCGACGCCACCAACCGCAAGGAGGCCGAGCTGGCCGCCTTCCGCATTGTGACGGAGGCCATCGACCAGGCCCTCGCGCAGCGGCCCGGCTCCACGCCCCTGCCGAAGCCCGAGGAGTTCCCCCTGCTGCGGATGCCGAAGCTGGCGAAGGTCAGCCTCGACAAAGCCGTCGCCTCCGACGAGGAATACCGCGCGCAGCTCAAATCGGCGCAGAAGCGGCTTCGCCAGCTTCACAACGTGCTCTACCGCAAGAAGATCCCGCTCATCATCGTCTATGAGGGCTGGGACGCCGCCGGCAAGGGCGGCAACATCAAGCGCCTGGCCGCCGCTCTCGATCCGCGCGGCGCGGAGGTGCACCCCATTGCGGCTCCGGAGTCGTTCGAGCTGTCCCGCCACTACCTGTGGCGCTTCTGGACGCGCCTGCCGAAGACAGGCCATGTCGCCATCTTCGACCGCAGCTGGTACGGCCGCGTGATGGTGGAACGCCTTGAGGGACTGTGCTCTGAGGCGGACTGGAAGCGCGCCTACTATGAGATGAACGAGTTTGAGCGCGAGCTGGTGCGCTGGGGCGCGATCGTCGTGAAATTCTGGATCCATATTGATCCCGACACGCAGCTCGAGCGCTTCACGGAGCGGCAGAACACGCCGGAGAAGCGGTGGAAGATCACCGACGAGGACTGGCGCAACCGCGAGAAGTGGCCGCAGTATGAGAAGGCGATCAACGAGATGCTGAAGAAGACCAGCACCGAGTTCGCGCCGTGGTACATTGTGGAATCGAAGGACAAGCGCTATGCGAGACTCAAGGCGCTCAACATCGTGATCCAGGCCATTGAGGACCGGATCGAGAAGGACGACTGAGCGCAGGCCGGGGCTGCAGCATAACAGCCCGGCGAGACAGAAGAAAACCCCGAAGGTGCCTGAGCCGTGACGGCCCGGGGACCTTCGGGGTTCTTTTTTCGCAAAACGGCTCCCTTTTCCCTGTTTTTGCGGCGGTCCCGTTTTCTTTTGCCCGCAGGCGTGCTATAATGGGTTCTGCCAATTGGCAACGCAAGCCGGGCGGCTTCCCCTCCCGGAGAAAGGATAGAGAGAATGGAACGACAATTTCCCCAGTTCACCGTCACGGAAAAGGCGGAGCGCAGCGTCCGCCTCGGTCACCCGTGGATCTACGACACGGAGATCCTCGCCGGAGAAGCGCCCGACGGCGCTCTGGCCGACGTCCTCAGCCGCAGGGGGCGCTGGCTCGGCACGGCGCTCTTCAACAGCAAATCGAAAATCCGCCTGCGCCTGCTCTCGCGCAACACAAACGACGATTTCAGCGAGGCCTTCTTCGAGCGCCGCCTGCGCCACGCCGTCGACTACAGGCGCACCGTGATGGGCCCGGACTTTTCCTGCTGCCGCCTCATCTTCGGCGAGGCAGACTTCTTCCCCGGCCTGACGGTCGATCGCTTCGGCAGCGTGCTCGTCGCGCAGACGCTCTCCCTCGGCATGGAGCAGAGAAAGGACCTCCTCTTCCCCCTCCTTGTGAGGATTCTGCGCGAGAGCGGCGAGACCATCGAGGCCCTCTACGAGCGCAACGACGTGCGCATCCGCGAGCTGGAGGGCCTGGAGCAGGGCAAGGGCTTCTATGCGGGCGAGGGCCTGCGCACCGACCTGCCCGGCGTGACGGAGATCTGCGAAAACGGGATCCGCTATGAGGTCGACTATGTGAACGGCCAGAAGACGGGCTTCTTCCTCGATCAGAAGTACAACCGTCAGGCGGCGGCCAGGCTGGCTCCCGGCAGACGGGTGCTCGACTGTTTCACGCACACGGGCGCCTTCGCCCTCAACGCCGCGAAGGCCGGGGCCGCGCACGTCTGCGCCGTGGACGTCTCCGCCGACGCTTTGCAGATGGCAAGACGAAACGCCGGGCGCAACGAGCTTCTGGGGAATATGTCCTTCCGCGAGGCGAACGTCTTCGAGCTGCTCACCCAGATGGCGGAAGCGAAAAACCGCGAATTTGACTACATCATCCTCGACCCGCCGGCCTTCACGAAATCGCACGGGACCGTGCACAGCGCCGAGCGCGGCTACCGCGAGATCAACCGGCGCGCCATGCAGCTGCTGCCGCGCGGCGGCTACCTGGCGACCTGCTCGTGCTCGCACTTCATGACGGAGGAGCTGTTCTGCAAAATGCTCCACAACGCGGCGGCGGACGCCGATCGCTCGCTGCGCCAGATCGAGGCCCGGCAGCAGTCGCCCGACCACCCGATTCTCTGGAATGTGCCGGAGACGAATTATCTGAAGTTCTACCTGTTCCAGGTGGTGTGAGGAGGCCGGGAGAATGGAAATCACCATCACAAAGGGACTGCCCGACGCGGGGCGGCAGGTGCGCCTGGCCGTCTTCGTGCGCGAGCAGGGCTTCACGGAGGCCTCTGAATTCGACGGCACCGACGCCGCGGCCTGGCACGCCGTCATCTGGGAGGACGGCGTGCCGCTTGCCACGGGGCGGCTGTTCCCGGACGCAAAGCGGGAAGCGGGCTACACCATCGGCCGTATCGCCGTGCGGCGGGAGCGCCGCGGCGAGCGGCTCGGCGCGCGCGTGATGGGGGCGCTGGAGGAAAAGGCGCGCTCGCTCGGCGCGCGGGAGATTCATCTCTGCGCCCAGGTGCGCGCGAAGGGCTTTTACGAGTCGCTCGGCTACACGGCATACGGGGAAATTGTGTACGACGAAAGCGTGCCGCACACGATGATGGAAAAGCGGCTGTGACGCCTGCCTCCGGCCGGAAAAGGAACTGCCCAAATCCAAAAAAGCGAAAACCGGGGCCGTGCGAAGCGTTCTGCGCTTCCCGCGGCCCCGGCTCTTTCTCTCTGAGTTTTCCTGTGCAGTCCCCTGCCTGCTCTCTGCCGCTCCGGGCGGCTCTCATGCCTGGGGCAGAACGATGTATTTTCCCTTCGCGCGCAGCGCCGGAGCTGCCAGGACCTCCGGCAGACGGGCGAGTGGGATCTCCTCCGCAAGCATGGAGGAGACGTCGAGACGGCCGCCGTTGAGCAGATCGACCGCCCGGCCCATCGTGTAGGGGTTGATATAGGAGGCCTTGATCGTCAGCTCGCGGCGGAACAGATCAAAGGGACGCACCGGCACCGCATCGTCCGGCCGGGTGAGACCGAAGAGCATCACCACCGCCCGGCGGCCGGCAATGGCGACGGCCTGGGAAACGGTGGACGGAAGCCCGGCGCACTCGATCACCGTGTCAAGCCGCCCCGCCGCCCGCAAAATCCGATCGGGTTCTTCCCGCAGCGGATCGAACGCCGCGTCGGCGCCCAGACGCAGGCCGAGCGCGCGCTTCTGCTCCACGGGCTCGAGCAGGGCGATGAAGGACGCTCCCGAGAGACGGAGCAGCTGCACCATCAAAAGGCCGATCATGCCGCCGCCGATGACGGCGGCGCGGCAGCCGGGGCGCAGCTCGCACAGATCGATTCCGTGCAGGCAGCAGGAGACGGGCTCCGCCATGGCCGCCTGCGCAAAGCTGAGGCCGTCTGCGATGCGGTACAGCTGCGACTGCGGCACTGCGCAGAACTGCGCGAAGCCGCCGTCGACCGTTGTCCCGATGCCCGTCATATGCTCGCAAAAGTGGCCGAGACCGTCACGGCACGGGCGGCACTCGCCGCACAGACGGTTGGGATCGACACAGACGCGATCCCCCGGGGCAAAGGCGGAAACGCCTTCCCCGACGGCCTCGACCACACCGGAAAATTCATGGCCGAGAACGGTGCCGGACGGACAATCGGCCGCCCCCTGATCCCCCTCGAAGATGTGCACGTCCGTGCCGCAGACGCCGCAGGCCATCACCCGCAGCAGCACCTCTCCCCTTCCCGGCTGCGGGACGGGGCGTTCCTCTACGCGCAGGTCGTGCTTGCCGTAAAAAACAGCGCTTTTCATTTTCAGCTCCTCCTTTTGGGCGGCAATTCCGCCCATATCCGCATCATAGCACGGCCGTCCCGGCATGGCAAGAGATTCCGAAAAGAAAACAGCCCGCCGGGCTGCGGCGGGCTGCAAGCGGTCAGTGATATTGGGGGAGGTAATCGCCGTGGGCCTCGATCAGCTCGTCGACCATCTTCACGATGTCGTCGATGGAAAGCTCTGCGGCGGTGTGCGGCTCGAGCATGGCCGCGTTGTAGATGAGATCGCGCTTTCTGGTGACGGCGGCCTCGATCGTGAGCAGCTGCACGTTGATGTTCGTCATGTTCATCGCGGCAAGCTGGACGGGCAGGCGGCCGACATGGCAGGGCGTGACGCCGCTGCCGTCGACGAGGCAGGGCACCTCGACGCAGGCCTCGGCGGGCAGATTGTCGATAAGGCCGGTGTTGAGCACGTTGCCGCCGATCTTGTAGGGCTTGTTCGTCACGATGGCCTCCATGATATGGGAGGCGTATTCGCGGCTTCTCTCGTGCGTGAGGGTGGCGTTGTGGACGAGCTCGTCGCGGCGCTTGTTCCAGTCCTCAATCTGATGGATGCAGCGGCGCGGGTATTCGTCGAGCGGGATATTGTAGCGATCGATGAGCTCCGGATACTTCGCCTTGATGAAGAAGGGGTTGTACTCGGCGTTGTGCTCGCTCGACTCGGTGCAATAGTAGCCGAGCCGGCGGATGTACTCGAAGCGCACCATGTCGGTGTGCTTTTCCGAAGCGTTCTTCTCCGCGGCGCGGCGGCGGATCTCGGGATAGAGATCGTTGCCGTCCTTGTCGTAGATCTCGAGCAGCCAGGCCATATGGTTGATGCCGGCAATCAGCTCGCGGCGGCCCTCAAGCTTGTCCTTCATATCAAGGCTCTCGAGCAGACCCTGCGAGCAGACCTGCACGCTGTGGCAGAGACCGACCGTCTTGACGCCGGTGTAGCGCTGCATGAAGCCGCTGAGCATGGCCATGGGGTTCGTGTAGTTGAGGAACCAGGCGTCCGGGCAGACCTCCTCCATGTCGCGGGCAAAGCCCTCCATCACCGGGATGGTGCGCAGGGTGCGCATGATGCCGCCGATGCCGAGCGTGTCGGCGATCGTCTGGCGCAGGCCGTATTTCTTGGGGATCTCGAAGTCGATCACGGTGCAGGGCTCATAGCCGCCCACCTGGATCGCGTTGACGACAAAATCAGCCCCGCGCAGGGCGTCCTTGCGGTTCTCCACGCCCAGGAAGGTCTGAATCCGGGCCTTGCCGCCGTTGCTGTTGCGGTTGATGTTGTCGAGCATCAGGAAGGATTCCTGCAGGCGCGCGCCGTCAATGTCATAAAGGCAGATCTCGCTCTCCGAAAGCACATCGCAGAGCATCGCGTCGCCGAGCACGTTCTTCGCAAACACCGTGCTGCCCGCTCCGAGAAAGGTGATTTTCATACTGCAACTCCTCCTAAAAAATCCGGGGAACGCATCCCCTTTTCTATTCAAAGAATACCATGCGCGCCTGAAAAAAAGAATTGCATAAAGGAATCCTTTCATGGTATTATGTAACTAATGTCCGCGCCCTCCCCGCAGGACGCGGAGAGGGCGGAAAAAACGGGCCGTCCCCGGCCCCCGCCTGTGGGCAAAACGGCGCGCAGACCCGCGCCCGCCGCGCGAAAGGAGAGCAAAGGATCGCATGCTGGACCGTTCCGTTCTCAACAGAGGCTTTCCCGGCCTCAATCCCATCTCCTACGGCAGCGAGCGCTGCGAGCCGAGCCATGCCTACGGCTATGCCTCGCGCGACTATTACCTGATTCACTATGTGATGAACGGCAAGGGCATCTTTGCCCGCGGCGGCGTCACGCACGCGCTGCACCGCGGCTGCATGTTCCTCATCCGCCCCGGCGAGCTGACATACTACCAGGCGGACGAGCGCTCGCCCTGGGAATACATCTGGATCGGCTTTGACGGCTCGCTGTGCGCCTCCCTGCTGCACTCCGCCGGGTTCACCGAGGAGGTCTGCTGGCGGGACACGCCGCAGGTGTCGTACCTCTTCGAGGAGCTGCGGGCGATCCCGGACCGGACGCCCTCCACCGAGCTTTCCCTGTGCTCGCTGCTCTACGAGCTGTTCAGCGTGCTGTGCGCGCAGGAAACGGCCGTGCACACGCCGCGCGACTACGTGACGCGCACCTCCGACTATATCCGCGCCAACTACGCGCTGCCGGTCTCCATCGAGTCGATCGCCTCTATGCTGGGCATCGACCGGCGGTATCTGAGCCGGATTTTCCTGCGCGAGACGGGCATGACGCCGAAGGAGTATCTGGTGCGCATCCGCCTCAACCGCGCGGCGGATTTGCTGGAAAACAGCGCCTGCACGGTGACGGAGACGGCCCATTCCGTGGGCTATGACGACGTTTATAATTTTTCCAAGATATTCAAAAAGAAGTATGGGATCAGCCCGGCCTATTTCCGGCAGCGGGCTGCCTTCCATGCGGGAGAGAAGGATGATTGACAGACCATGGAGCTTTTGAACATCCCGCCGTGCGCGGTGACGCACGCGGGCAAATTTCACGCGGACGACGTCTTCTCCGGCGCGCTGCTGCGCCTGCTGCGGCCCGGCATCGGCATCACGCGCGTTTATCAGGTGCCGGAAAACTTCGACGGGCTGGCGTTCGACGTCGGCTGGGGCGCGTTCGATCACCATCAGCAGGGCGCTCCCGTGCGGGAAAACGGCGTGCCCTACGCCGCCTTCGGTTTGCTGTGGCGCGCCTTCGGCGAGGCCCTGCTGCGCCGCGGCTGCTCCGCCGAGGACGCGGCCCGCGAGGCCGCCCGCTTTGACGAGCAGTTCGTGCAGCCCCTCGACCTGGACGACAACACCGGCTGCGGCGCCGAGCTCGCCTCCGTGATCGGCTCGTTCAACCCGGCCTGGGATTCCGAAGAACCGGTGGACGAGCAGTATTTTCGCGCCGTGGACTTTGCATGCGTCATCCTGCGGCAGCGGCTCGAGGAGATCTGGGCGGTGTGCCGCGCCTCCTCCCTGGTGCGGGAGGCGCTCGGCCGCATGGACGGCGGCGTGGTCGTGCTCGACCGCTACTGCCCGTGGAAGGCGGTGCTCTGCCACAGCGGGGCCGAGTTCGTCGTCTATCCGTCTCAGCGCGGCGGCTACGGGGCGCAGGTCGTTCCCAGCGGCGAGGACGGCAGAGCCAGGGTGGATTTCCCCGCCGCGTGGGCCGGGAAATCCGCACAGGAGCTGCAAAGCCTGACGGGCCTCGCCACCATCCGCTTCTGCCACAACGGCCGCTTCCTCGTCACCTGCGACACGGAGGCGGACGCGGTTGCCGCCTGCCGGCTGGCCCAGCTGGCGGGAGAAAGAAAATAGAAAGGAAGATTCCGATGGGATTTTTTTCAAGATTTAAAAAGAACCGGGAGAAGGAGGAGCAGCCTCGGCGGCAGGAATCGATCCTGACGCCGGAGGCTCAGGCCGATCAGGCCAAGGCCGCGCAGGAGACGCAGGCCCCGGCCCCGGATCCGGCAGAGGCAAAAAAGCAGCAGCAGTTTGAGGAGCTCTCTCCCCGCCTCTATCCCTTCTTTGCTCCCGTCAACACGCCGCCCTTCCTCCCCTTTGAGACGGGCGGGCGCAGAATCGATATCCCCCTGCCCTGCATTCCCTTCTTCTCCTCGAAGATCTTCTTTGTGGAGGACACGGGAAGCTCGTTCCGCTTCCTGCAGAAATCGGCCGTGCCGGACTCCGTGTCCCTGCAGGATCTGCTCCGGCTCTCCGTGCGCAATCTGGCGCAGAACGTGAAATTCCAGGTGCGCGCCGCCGACTTCGGCTATCTCATCGACGGCAATCCGAACCACGTCTCCTCCTTCCTCCTCTTCAAGGGGCTGTGGAAGGAGCTGGCGAAAAAATTCGACGACAACCTCCTGATCACTGTGCCGGTGCGCGGCCTGATTCTCTTTGTGCCGGAGAAAAAGCGGCAGGACATGCTGCCGAAAATGAACGCCGTGTGCATGAAGCTCATCCATGATCCGAAGCTTCGCGCGCATCCGCTCGAGCCGATCCTCTTCCTCTATCACCGTGAAAAGGATCAGCTCCTCCCCATCGCCGTGCGCAAGAACAGCATCGCCACGGCGGCGCCAAAGCCGGAGCAGCAGCACCCGGAGGACGATCAGTCCGGAGAGCCCCTGCAGGAGGAGATTGCGAAGGAGGGCGAGAACCTCGCCTCCCCGCCGCACCTGCACATCGTGCCCAAGCCGGAGCCGGAGGCCAGGCTGGAGCTCGACGACGACGATGAGGGCGACGACGATATCTGAGCGCCGTGCGTCCGTTCCACCGGCCGATCCCGATTGCCGGGCCGCCGGGCAGCTGTCCGCGCAGCCGTGAGGCAAGGCGTCCGGTTCCGGACGAAGCATTTATATGAGCTGCCGCAGAACAGCTCGCGCCAAACATAAAAAAACCGGGGACGTTTTGAGCGATACACTCGAAACGTCCCCGGTTTTTATGTTTTCGGTAAGCCCCGCCGGAGCTTCGCCGCAGGGCAGGCTGTGCTCACGTCTTTTTGATAAACTCGGTGTGGCAGACGGGACACGTGATCTGAATCTTTCCCTTTCCCCTGGGCACGCGCAATTTATTTTTGCATTTGGGGCAATGATAATAGCGGTGATCCCGATCGTGGAGCTCGGCGGACCGGCCGCTGAAAAAGCCCTTGACCCGGCTCCAGGCGGAAAGAAATTTCTGATTCTCCGCCCAGCGCTTCGACGTGTTGCGGGAAAACATGCGGAAAAAGACCAGGATGAGCAAAATCCAGGCGAGAATGGGAAACAGCAAAAACCTCGTAAAGGCTCCCAGGGCCCAGAAGACGAGATACAAGATCAGAAGAAGCCAGTTGAGCCGATCGGTGCCGTAGCGGCCGTACATGAGGCGCTGCATCCACTGCTGAAAGCGCATGAAAAAGTTATTCATTTTCTTCCCCTCGATCCTTTCCAAGATGAGATTGCAGAATGGACGCCGCGCGGGAGAGCGTGTCGATCTCCGGCTCCGCAAAGGAGGACAGAGACTGGGCAAATTTATCCACGGCCTCGCTCAAAATGGAGGAAAGGGCTTGCTCCCCCTCCTGCGTCAGGGTGAGATACACGGTGCGGCGGTTTTCCTGGCTCTGCTCCCGCCTGGCAAAGCCGCGCGCCTCCAGCGCGTTTGCCACCTTTGTGAACTGCTGCCGCGAGATGCAGAGCTCATCTGCGATCCAGGTCATGCAGGCCCGCCCCTTCACCCGTTCGAGCAGCATCATCGTCTGCAGCTGCGTCGGCGGCAGATCGGGCAGCACCGTTCTCCTGCTCGCCTGGAACATGCGGCGAAACAGAAGCGGCATCAAGCGGAGCAGCTCGCGCGCGAGCTCTTTTCTTTTTTCCGTCACCGCGCCCACCTCCTTCTTCAAATATCTACGGCATCATCGTACCATTGGGCGGCATGTTCCCCGGCAGCTCCTCGCTCCGAGGGAAATCCCGCGCGCTCTGTGCCGTTGGAACAAGCCTTAGGCGATCATTATACAGAGCGCAGAAGGGCATGTCAACAAACAAATCGTGAACAATAAATAAAAATTTAATGTAAATAAAAGTTAACTAATTATTCATGCTTTTTCTTTTGGGGGGCACTATAATAAGGCCAAAAGCAGAACCGTGTTTTTTCGCCCGGATTCTCCCAAACACTGGAGGTAATCGACCATGGTAGAACAAAAGAAGAATCCCCACAAATCCCTTATTTGGTACTGTGTGATTGTCCTGGCCGTGATGGCGGTGCTCAACACCATCCTCATGCCGCAGCTCGACCGCCTGTCCACCAAGGAGGTGGACTACGGCACCTTCCTCACCATGCTGGAAAACGGCGAGGTCAAGGAGGTGCAGAAGGACGGCGACGTGATCGCCTTCAACACCGTCGACGAAACCGATCGCTATATCTACGTCACCGGCGCGTGGGACGATCCGGAGCTCGTGGATCGGCTGACGGAGGCGGGCGTCAAGTTCTCGAACGTCATCCCCAAGGAGGAATCGCCCTGGCTCTCGCTGCTCATGGGTCTCATTCTGCCGACCGCCCTGCTCTGGGGCGTGGGCTACCTGCTGATCCGCAACATGCAGAAGAAGATGGGCGGGCCGAACGCGATGTCTTTCGGCAAGAGCAACGCCAAAATCTATGTGGCCGCCCAGACGGGCAAGACCTTTGCCGACGTGGCCGGCGAGGATGAGGCCAAGGAGGCGCTCAAGGAGATCGTCGACTTCCTGCACGACCCGAAGAAATATGAGTCCATCGGCGCCACCATGCCCAAGGGCGCGCTGCTCGTCGGCCCTCCCGGCACCGGCAAAACGCTGCTGGCCAAGGCCGTCGCGGGTGAGGCAAACGTGCCGTTCTTCTCCATCTCCGGCTCTGAGTTCGTGGAAATGTTCGTCGGCATGGGCGCCGCCAAGGTGCGCGATCTCTTCAAGCAGGCGCAGGAGAAGGCTCCCTGCATCGTCTTCATCGACGAGATCGACACCATCGGCAAGAAGCGCGACAGCGGCGGCTTCACCGGAAACGACGAGCGCGAGCAAACCCTCAACCAGCTGCTGACGGAGATGGACGGCTTCGACGGCAAGAAGGGCGTCGTCATCCTGGCCGCCACCAACCGCCCCGAATCGCTCGACCAGGCTCTGCTGCGCCCCGGCCGCTTCGACCGCCGCATTCCCGTGGAGCTGCCCGATTTGCAGGGGCGCGAAGCCATCCTGCGCGTGCACGCCCAGGACGTCAAGCTTGGCCCCGACATCGATTTCAACGCGATCGCCAGAGCGACGGCGGGCGCTTCCGGCGCAGAGCTCGCCAACATCATCAACGAGGCCGCCCTGCGCGCGGTGCGCCTTGGCCGCTATGCGGTGACGCAGGAGGACCTGGAGGAGAGCGTGGAGGTGATCATCGCGGGCTACCAGAGAAAGGGCGCCGTCATTGCCCCCAAGGAAAAGCAGATCGTCGCCTACCACGAGATCGGCCACGCCCTGGTGGCGGCCAAACAGACGGAATCCGCCCCCGTGCACAAGATCACCATCATCCCCCGCACCTCCGGCGCGCTCGGCTACACCATGCAGGTCTCCGAGGATGAGAGCGTGCTGATGAGCCGCGAGGAAATCTTCAACAAGATCGCCACCCTGACCGGCGGACGCTCGGCGGAGGAGCTCATCTTCGGCACCTGCACCTCCGGCGCGTCCAACGACATCGAGCAGGCCACCAAGCTTGCCCGCTCCATGATCACCCGCCTCGGCATGTCGGAGAAATTCGGCATGATCGCCCTGGAGACGGAATCGAACAAGTACCTCGGCGGCGACGCCTCCCTTGCCTGCTCGGAGGGAACGGCGCGCATGGTGGACGAGGAGGCCATCGCCCTCATCGGCAAGGCGCACGAGAAGGCCATCTCCATTCTCAAGGAAAACCTCCCCGCTCTCCACGAGCTGGCGCACTACCTGCTGGAGAAGGAAACCATCACCGGCGAGGAGTTTATGGATATCCTGAAGAAATGCGACGCGCCCGCCGCCCTGAAGGGCTGACGGCGCATAAAAAATCCGGAGTCCCGCCGGGGCTCCGGATTTTTTGCGGTGTTTGTCAGGAACGGAAGCGCCGCAGCGGACTTTTGCTCCGAAGAAGACGCTTCGCCGGCGGGCGTGCGCTCACTCCAGGTTCAGGCGGTGGATCAGCATGCGGCGCACCACGAAGTAGTAGACGCCGCCGATCACCAGCTCGAACACCAATACACCGGTCAGGAAGAGCTCCAGGACCGCGTAGATGGTGTCCGGATCCGCCTGGCGGAATCCGAAGAGGTAGAGAAGAGCCATTGTGAAGTCGGGCATCAGAGCCATCGAGACGATGGCAATGCTCATCAGGAACTGCTCCGCCATGGAGAGGCCAATATACACGCCAATGCCGAGGAGAATGCGGTTCTTCCTCGCCTGGCAGCCCAGAACGATGGCCATGTAGACCTCCAGGACAGCATGAAGCGCCCCAAAAATCAGAGCGGCCAGGAACAAAATCATCACAATCCAGCTGTGCGGCGCCTCCTTCGCGAGCGCCTCGAAGAACGAGCTGAACATTTCCCCGAGTAAGTAGAACACATTTCCATCCGCAAACAGCACGAAGAGCGACACAATCACCGCCAGCGTGCTCGCGGCCGCCCACACGAGAGCCGCGAGCAGCTTGCTCCAGAGAAGCTGAACCGGCGTGACGGGAAGGGTGAACATCAGATAGCCCTCGCGCCCAAGCAGGTTTTTGTAAAACCTCTGCACCACCAGCAGCAGCGTGACTAGGCCGATGGAGAGCAGGCCCGCGCCGTAGGCAAAGCTGAGCAGGAAGGACGGAATATCCACCAGATAGTTCTTGAGCACAGGGTTGGACTCAAACGTGACGGACATGGTGAGCCGTGTCAGCAGAGCCAGCACGATGAGCAGAAGATAAAGCGGCAGGAAAAAGCGCGCCGTGGCCTGAAATTCATATTTGAGCAGCTTTTTCAGCATCTGAATACCTCCCGGAACAGCATGTCCACACTCTTGTCCTGCTGCGCGCGAATGTTGTCGACGGAATCGCACAGCACAATTCTGCCGTTGTTGATGAAGATCACGTCGTCCAGCACCTGCTCCACATCGGCGATGAGATGCGTGGAGATGAGGACACTTCCCTCGGGATTGTAGTTGCCGATGATGGTGTTGAGAATGAAGTCCCGGGCCGCGGGATCGACGCCGCCGATGGGCTCATCGAGCAGATACAGCTGCGCGCGGCGGCTCATCACCAGAATCAGCTGGACCTTCTCGCGCGTGCCCTTGCTCATTGTCTTCATGCGCTGAGACGGATTGATGCTGAGGCGGGCGAGCATGTCATACGCGCGGGCCGTCTCGAAGTCGGGATAGAAGTCCTCAAAAAAGCGAATCATCTGCCTGACGTTCATCCAGTCGTTGAGATAGCTGCGCTCCGGCAGATAGGAAATCACCTTTTTCGTTTCGACGCCGGGCGCGTGCCCGCAGATCAAGAGCTCTCCGCTGTCCGGCACAAGCAGGCCGTTGCAAAGCTTGAGAAAGGTGCTCTTGCCGCTGCCGTTCGGCCCCAAAAGGCCGACGATCCTTCCCCCGGGGATTTGCAGATTGACGCCGCAGAGCGCCTGGCAGCCCGGAAAGGTCTTTACAAGATCGCGGCACTCGATCAGATTTTGCATTGCTCTTCCTCCTTTTGCTTTTTGATGAGCTCCATCGCCTGCTCGCTTGTGTATCCGAGCGTGCCCATGCTCTCGATAAACCGGCGGATCAGATCGGCCGCCATCTCTTCCTTCGCCTGCATAATTCTCTCTGTCTCCTCCGTCACAAATCTGCCGCTTGTCCGCTGCGTGTAGAGCAGACCGTCCTCCTCCAGCTTCGCCAGAGCGCGCTGCATCGTGTTCGGGTTGACCGACGCCTCGACGGCCAGCTCCCGCACGGCAGGAAGCCTGGAGCCGGCCGGATAAACGCCCGTCACGATCCTGCGCTGGATCTCCTCGACCAGCTGGGCATAGATCGGGCGGTCGGACTGCAAATTCCATGCCATGGATTCTCTCGACCTCCTTTGTATTATTGTATTAAGAGCCTAATACAATAATACATCATTTTCTCCGTCTGTCAAGAGCTATTTTGAATCTTTTCGGATTTTCTTTTGGCGCTCCCACACGGACAAAGCGCACGGCAGGACGGCCTGCCGTGCGCATACGCGGCTCTGCGGGGCGAGGGGCGCCTTCTGCCGGTCTCTCCCGCCGCTAGGCGCCGAGGAACAGGCGCACCGCCCATCCGGCGCTCAGACAGGCCGCCAGATGGCCGGCCAGGGCGGCGGGAAGGGCGCACGTGCGCTCCCTCTTTCCCACCGCGCCAAAGTAGACGGCGATGCAGTACAGGGCCGTCTCGGTAGAGCCGGCCAGAACGGAGGCCACCCGCCCGGCAAAGCTGTCTGGAGAAAGCTGCGTGAAGAGCTGGGACAGCAGGGCGGTGGAGGCGCTCCCCGACACCGGCTTCATCAGGGCAAGCGGAAGCGATTCAGGCGGGAGGCCGAACGCGCGGGCCAGCGGCGTCAGCGCGGCGCAGGCGAGCTCCAGGGCGCCGGAGGCGCGCAGCATGGAAACGGCCATCACAAGGCCGATCAGCGTGGGAAGCAGGGATACGCACGAGCGCAGCCCTTCCCTCGCGCCCTCGGTGAAGGCGTCGAAGGCGGGGGCGCGGCGGAGCAGGCAGAGGGCCGCCACCATCGCGGCAAAAGCGGGCACAATCCACGCAGACAGCTCAGACATGCCGTCCCTCCAGAGCGAAGCAGGCAAGCAGCGCCACAGCCAGCGAGAGGGCGGAGACAAGCCAGACGGCCGGCAGAATATCGAACGGGTTCGCGGAGCCTCCCGCCGCGCGGAGCGCGCCGAGCGTGGCGGGGAACAGCTGCAGCGAGGCCGTGTTCACAACGACAAAGCGCACCATCGAACGGCTGACGCCGCGCCCTCCCCCCTCCTCGTCGAGCGCGCGCATGGCAGCAATCCCCATGGGCGTGGCCGCGTTGCCGATTCCGAACAGATTGGCCGTCATGTTCATGCAGATGGCCTGCTCGGCCTTCCCGCCGGGAACGCAGTCCGGAAACAGCCGGCGAATCAGCGGGCGCAGAAGACGGGAGAGCGCTTTCGTCAGCCCGGCCGCCTCTCCCGCCTTGAGCAGGCCCGTCCAGGCGGCCATCGCGCCCGCCATCGCAAGAACGAGCTCAACGGCCTGCTGTGCTCCTGAAAAAACGGCTTCTGACAATTCTTCTAATTTTCCCATCCAAATGGCACACAACACGCTAACCAAAATTAGCATTATCCAAACATAATTTAACATTTTTTTCGCCTCCTTCTTCCCTTTCGTAAAATAATATGATATAATGACGAAAATATGAAAGATGTCAAAAAAGTTTACATTCCACAGGTTGACACGATTTCCATTTACTACTATTATATTGATAGGGAGTCTGAGAAATCGACAAAACAGGGAAAGAAAGAAAGGAACGTGCCAAATCAATGAAATCGACAGGAATCGTCCGCTCAATCGACAAACTCGGCCGCATTGTTATTCCGACGGAGTTGCGCAGAACGCTTGATATCCAAGACAAGGATCCCCTCGAAATCTATGTAGATGATAAATGCATTATCCTGAAAAAATACCAGCCCTCCTGCATTTTCTGCGACGGCATGGATAACCTGATGAACTACAGGGGCTATAATGTATGCGTGAAGTGCATTCAGAAGCTTGGAGCCCGCGCGGAGGAGGACAATCTGTAACCCGCCTGGTTACGCCTAATCAAAAAATCACAAGCAAAAGAGCCGTCATGAAACAGATCGCGATCTGTTTCATGACGGCTCTTTCAAATGGCGGGCACCATATCATTTCCATGTTCCGATTCCAGGACCTCCGGGCCTGCGGCCCCGCTTGGCGGATCGATCGGGGCCTCGCGCCGGGGCTCCGGGAGCGGCTGGCCCCGCGATCGCTCCCGCGGAACAAGCGGGGCTTCGGCAGGGACGGCGAAATCCTTGCAGCTTGCCTTTTTCCGCTTTATGCGGTGATCATGCGATACATAGCCTCCAGACAAATCTGTGCGTGCTGCATAAAGCGGGCAATCTCAAAATGCTCGCCCGTGTTGTGCAGGCGGCGATCCGGCTCGTCCGCAAAGAAGGGACCGAATGCGACGCCGCGGGATTTGAGGGCGCGGGCATACGTGCCGCCGCCCGTGGCGTACAGCTCCGCGGGCACGCCCATGACCGCCTCATAGGCGTCGCTGAGCAGATGGATGAAGGGGCTCTCCGCCGGCAGGAACAGCGGCTCCACGGCATGGCCCTCCGCCAGCGTGAGACCCGCCTGCTCCGCCTTGCTCTGAAGCTGGGCGAGGATCGCCTCGCCGTCCTTCGTCACGGGGAAGCGGATGTCGATCGTGAGCGAAGCGCCCTCCTCCCCCGCGGAGACAAGGCCGAGGTTCAGCGTAAGCAGGCCGGACTCCTCGTCCTCCTGCCTGACGCCCATCGACGCGCCGTCATACTCGAGGCCGATCGCGCGGTCTATGAACGTGAAGAAGGCGCCGAGCTCCGCAGCGGAAAACACGCCGGCGAGGAGACGGACGAGGTGGGAGGCGGCGTTGACGCCCTCCTGCGGCTGCATGGCGTGAGCGGCGACGCCCACCGCCTGCACGCGGGCCCCGTCGGGGAGCGCCTCCACAGTGAAGCGATCGCCTGCGGCGGCGGCAGCGGCACACAGCGCCTCGCGCTGCGCGGAAGAGCAGGTAAGGACAGCCTCCGCGCGGGCGGGGACGGCATTGGCCACCGTGCCGGCGGTGAAGGCGCGCACAACAGAGCCCTCTGTCTTCCCGGTGATCACCGCGCTGACGCGGCCCTTCTCGCGGTTGCAGATGCCGTATTCGGCGTCGGGGGTAAAGCCCATGACAGGCAGGGGCTCCTTCTGATAATAATAGGCGAGATCCTCGCTGCCCGTCTCCTCCGCCGCGCCGAAGACAACGCGCAGGCGGCGCTTCGCGGGAACCTTTTCGTCCATCAGGGCCTTGAGGCAATAGAGGGCGACGATGGCCTCGCCCTTGTCGTCCGCCGTGCCGCGGCCGTAGCAGCAGCCGTCGCGGATCACCATCGTATAGGGATCGCTCTCCCAGCCCTCTCCGGCGGGAACGACGTCGACGTGGGCCAGCACGGCGGCCGTCTCCTCCCCCTCGCCGTACTCGGCGTGGCCGGCATAGTTATCGACGTTCTTCACCGTCAGGCCAAGCCGTTCCGCCATGGCGAGCACCGTCTCGAGCGCGCGGGCCGATTCACGGCCGAAGGGCATGCCGGGCTCCGCGGCGGAGCGGACGGAGGGAATGCGGACAAGCTCCGCAAGGTCGCGGAGAATATCCTCCTGATAGCGAAGGATTTTTTCACCAAAGCTCATAGCAATTACCTCATTTCTTTTTAAATCCGTGCGGGCAGGGCCTGACGGCTTCCATTACGAGAGCAGAAAAAACGGATTCCACCCGAACGCCAGGGCGGCGTTTTTCCAGATGAACTGGAGCAGCAGGATCGCAATTCCCACCAGGATACAGAGAAAAATGGGAAAGGGGCGGATTTGCAGCCGGCGGCGCGCCGTCTCCCAGAGAAGAAAGGCTGTGTAAACCAGCGCCGTATACAGCACAAAGGGGTGATAGCAAAAGCTGCGAAGCGGATGCAGCCCGGCGAGCTCAACCACTGCGCGGGTCGCCCCGCAGCCGGGGCAATACAGTCCTGTGAGGCGGTGAATCGGGCAGGGTGGAAGCCAGCTGAAAACAGTATCCCCCGCCGCCGCGACGGTAACCGCCCCGAAAAAGAATACCGGCAGAAGCGCAAGCCCCAGCCGGTACAGAAGGTCTTCTGCAGAAAGCGGCTTTCTCATCAGAAAAAGCTGTTGTAGAAGGAGTAATCCATCACGCCGTCCGCGCTTTCTATCAGGATAATAAAGATCAGCATTCCAATGGAAAACACGAGGCCGAAGACAGCCGTGACAATGCCCGCGATCGCCATCCCCTTGCCGCCCGCCTTCTTCACCAGAGAGGCAATGCCCAGGCCGAGGGCCACAAGGGACAGGATCCAGGAAATCCACATGCCGCAGCAAAGCACCAGAGACAGGATGCCGCAGATCATCGAGCCGATCGCGAGACCATTGCTCTGCCGCTGTCCGCCGTCCACCGGATACGCCTGGTAGGACGGCTGGTATTCCGGCGCCTGATACGGCTGGCTCTGGTAGCCGGGGGCCTGATAGGTCTGATTCGGATACTCGGGCGCCTGATAGGACTGCTGCCAGGCGGAGCCGTTCTGCGTATCGCGGTACTGCCCATACGGATCGTCGGGCTGGCCGGAGGAGGCGGGCTGACCGCTCTGCTGGCCGGTGAAGGCGCTCTGCCAGGGATTCTCCTGCTGAGACGGCTCGCCGTTCGGCGTATAAGTCTTGTTGTCATTCGGATCGTTCATATCTTTCTTCCTCCACCTCATATCCGATCCGGGAGAGCGCGTGAGCCGTCAAAAGGGCCGCCGGAAAAAGCAGGCCGCTGCGCCGCATCCCGTGCCGGAATCCTGGTATCACTCATCTCCTCCCCGCTGCCCCGGCTCTTCTGTCTGATTTGCGCAGTTTGAGGAGGAATTTCGTGTTTTTGCATGATTTCCTCTCTCATTATATCGGGGAAAAAAACCTTTGTCAACGAAAAAAGTCCCCGGCGAGCGCTCTGCCGCGCACGCCGGGGACCTGAAAATCCAGGAAAAAGAGCTTCGCTTACTTGCCGAGCGCCTTCTTGACGACCTCCTCAATGTGGGAAGCGCACAGGCCAAACTCCTTGAGCAGCTCGGTGGCGGGGCCGGAGTAGCCGAACTCGTCGTTGACGCCGATCTTGATGAGAGGCGTGGGCAGCTCCTCGGCGAGAACGCTGGCAACAGCGTCGCCCAGGCCGCCGATCACGTTGTGCTCCTCGGCGGTGATGATCTTGCCCGTCTCCTTCGCGGCCTTGAGCACGAGCTCCTTGTCGAGCGGCTTGATGGTGTGCATGTCGATCACACGCACGCTGATACCCTCGGCCTTGAGCGCGTCGGCAGCCTTGACAGCCTCGCCGACCAGCAGGCCGGTGGCGATCACGGTGATATCATTGCCGTCGCGCAGGGTGATGCCCTTGCCGATCTCGAACTTGTAGTCGTCGTTGTTGTTGACGCTCTCCACAGCCAGGCGGCCCAGGCGCAGATAGACGGGGCCCTTGTACTCGATGGCGGCCTTCACGGCGGCCATCATCTCGTAGTGGTCGGCGGGGTTGAGGATCACCATGCCGGGGATCGTGCGCATGAGGCCGATATCCTCGCAGCACTGGTGGGTCGCGCCGTCCTCACCGACGGAGATGCCGGCATGGGAGCCGACGATCTTCACGTTCAGGTGCGGGTAGCCGACGGAGTTGCGAACCTGCTCGAAGGCTCTGCCCGCGGAGAACATCGCGAAGGAGGCCGCGAACGGAATCTTGCCGCAGGCAGCCAGACCGGCGGCGATGCCGATCATGTTGCATTCGGCGATGCCGCAGTCGATGAAGCGCTCAGGGTGCGCCTTCTTGAAGATACCCGTCTTGGTGGCGGCCGCCAGGTCGGCGTCGAGCACCACAACGTCGGGATACTGATCCGCAAACGCGGCGATCGCCTTTCCAAAGCTCTCGCGGGTTGCCAGTTTAACCATCTCAGCCATTATTCTGCCTCCAATCCGGCAAGCACCTTGTTCAGGTCGTTCATTGCCGTCTCATACTGTTCCGCGTTCGGAGCGGTACCGTGCCAGCCGACCTGGTTCTCCATGAAGGAGACGTCCTTGCCCTTGACGGTCTTGGCGACGATGGCGCTCGGCTTGCCCTTGACCGTGCGGGCATGGGCGAAGGCCGCCTCGATGGCGTCGAAGTCGTGACCATCGATCACCTGCACGTCAAAGCCGAAGGCGCGCAGCTTCTCGTCGATGGGGCCGGGGCCGCCGACCTCCTCGACAGGGCCGTCGATCTGCAGGCCGTTGTTGTCGACGATGAGGCAGAGGTTGTCCAGCTTCTTGTGGGCGGCGAACATGGCGGCCTCCCAGACCTGGCCCTCCTCGATCTCGCCATCGCCGAGGATGGTGTAGACGCGGTAATCCTTCTGATCGAGCTTACCGGCAAGCGCCATGCCGCAGGCGGCGGAGACGCCCTGGCCGAGAGAGCCGGTGCTCATGTCGACGCCGGGGGTGTCGTTCATGTTCGGATGACCCTGGAGCATCGAGCCGATGTGACGCAGTGTCTTCATCTCCTCGGGAGAGAAATAGCCTCTCTCCGCGAGCGCGCCGTACAAACCGGGGCAGCAATGGCCCTTGGAGAGAACGAAGCGATCGCGATCGGGATCCTTCGGGTTCTTCGGATCCACCTTCATCTCTTTGAAATACAGGTACGCAAGCAGGTCCGCCGCGGAGAGCGATCCGCCGGGATGGCCTGACTTGGCGTGATAGACGCCGGTGACGGCGTCCATTCTGATCCTGCAGGCGCTGATCTGCAGGCTCTTCTTTTCGCTGCTGTTCATGGTTGGCCTCCTAATCTTTTCTGAAATACGGGGCATTTCTTGTATATTATACTATGCTCCCGGCTGTTTTTCAAGACGGTCCCGCCGACTTTCGGAAAAACTTGAAACCTTTCGTTTTCGTTCTTCGTTTTCGTTCTGCGCCCGCAGCGGAAGGGAAACGTCAATCGCTTGACACGGACGCGGGCGGGTGGTACGATCAGAGAAGCGCGGAGCGGCAGCACGCCCCGCGAGCTCACACAGAGGAGGCATACCCACATGAGAATTGCAATCTATGGAGCCGGCTCGCTCGGCACCGTTCTGGGGGCATATCTGGCAAAGGCCGGGATCCCCGCCGATCTCATCGCCCGCAACCGCGCGCACGTGGACGCGCTCAACAGCGCCGGCGCGCACATCACCGGCACCGTCGACTTCACCCAGCCCGTCCGCGCGCTGACGCCAGACGAGCTCGAGGGCGTCTACGACCTTGTCTTCTTCCTCGTCAAGCAGACGGGCACCCAGGCGGCTCTCGACCAGCTCGTCCCCCACCTCTCCCCCGACTCGATCGTCTGCACGCTGCAGAACGGCCTGCCGGAGGCCGCCCTTGAGGAGCGCCTGGGAGCGGAGCATGTTGTCGGCTGCACGGTGGAATGGGGCGCGGAGTGGAAGGGGCCGGGCGTCTCGGAGCTGACGTCGGAGCCCTCCGCGCTCACCTTCAGCATCGGCAAGAGCGCCGGCGTCATCGACAGCGACGTGCTCAAGGTGCGCGACACGCTCTCCGCCATGGGGCCGACGTCCCCCTCCGTCAACCTGATGGGGATTCGCTGGTCGAAGCTGCTCATCAACTCCATGCTCAGCGGCATGTCCGCGGTGACGGGGGCCACCTTCGGCGAGGTCGCCGCCCATCCGCAGGCCCTCTCCTGCGCGCAGGAGGTCGCCAACGAGTGTATCCGCACCGCCGCCGCCGCGGGCGTCACCATGGAGAAATTTCACGGCGTCTCCCTCTCCGGCCTGCTGGCCTACCGCGGCTCCCTCAAAAAGCGGCTGCTGCGCCCCGTGGTGCGCGCCATGGTGAAGCCGCACCGCCTGCTGCGCGCGAGCATGCTGCAGGACCTCGAGAAGGGCAAGCCCTGCGAGATTGACGCCATCAACGGCGCCGTCTGCCGCACAGCCAGGCGGAGCGGCGTCGCCACGCCGTTCAACGACGCGGTGGTGGCCGTGATTCGCGACATCGAGGCCGGCAGGGCAAAGCCCGGCTTTGAGAACCTTTCCCGCTTCCCCAGAGCGTGATTTCCGCATAAAACAGCGCCCCGATCCGCACAGGGATCGGGGCGCTGTCTGTTGTCTGTAACCTCAGGACGCCGTGTCCTCGAGGTCGTTGGAAATGCGGAGCTTGTCGAAAATATAGAACAGAAGGCCCATCAGCATGCCCACGATGCAGGCGAGCACCATGCCCTTGAGCTGGATATCGCCGAGGTTGACGGTGATGCCGGAGAGGCCCGTCACGAAGACGACGGCCGTCAGGGCCTGGTTGCGGGCGCGGTCGAAGTTAACCTTCGCGTCGACGAGAATGCGCAGGCCGGACACGCCGATCATGCCGTAGAGCAGGAAGGAAATGCCGCCGATGACGGGGCCGGGAATCGAGGAGATGAGGGCGGAGAACTTGCCGATGAAGGCGCAGACGATGGAGAGGACGGCGGCCCCGCCGATCACCCACACGCTGTAGACCTTCGTCATGGCCATCACGCCGATGTTCTCGCCGTAGGTCGTGGTCGGCACGGCGCCGATCAGGCCGGACACGGCGGTGGAGATGTTGTCGCCCAGGAGCGAGCGGTGCAGGCCGGGATCCTTGAGCAGGTCGCGGCCGACGATCTTGCTGGTGACAATCTGGTGGCCGATGTGCTCGGAAGCGATGATCAGAAGGACGGGAACCATCGTCAGGATGGAGGTTACGTCAAACTTCGCGAGCTGGAAATGCGGAACCGAAAGGATACCCGCCTGGCCGACAGCGGTGAAGTCGACGATGCCGAGGATGGCGGCCAGCACATAGCCCGCCACAATCGCGATCAGCACCGGGATGACGCTGAAAAACTTCCGGAAGAGGATGGAGCCGAGAACGGCGATGCCAAGCGTCACCAGGAAGACGGCCAGCCCGCGCATGTCCACGCTCTCCCCCGAGGCGGGCAGCAGGCCTGCCGTATCAGCGGCGCTGCTGGCGAGCTCAAGGCCGATGAGAGCCACAATCGGGCCCATGGCGGCGGGAGGCAGGACAATGTCAATCCAGCGGGAGCCGAACTTATAGATGATAAGAGCCAGCACGCAGCCGAGAATACCGACGACCACGAAGCCGCCCTGCGCATAGGAGAAGGCCTCCATGTGTTTGGCCGTGTCCTCCGCCGTGGGGTTGGAGAACAGCGGATCCGCGTAGGGCGAGCCGTGCTGCGCCATGACGAGCAGGGCCGGGGCAATGAACGCGAAGCTCGAGCCGAGATAGGCGGGCGCCTTGGCCTTGGTGATGAAGATGAAGAACAGGGTGCCGAGACCGTTCATGAGCAGAACGACGGCAGGATCGATGTGGAACAGCGTGGGGACGAGAACGGACGCGCCGAACATGGCGAACATGTGCTGAATGCTCAGCGGGATCGCCTGCCCAAGCGGCGGCCGTTCGTTGACCTGGATAATCTTTTTCATGTACTCTCCTCTTTTCCTTTGGTTTTACACTTCAGCGGGAGGGAATCCCCCCGCAAAATTGCCGCTGTTTTCGCAAAAACTCAAAAAAAAAGCCCATCCGCTGCGGAAACCCGCAGCGAAGTGAGCTTTCCTATGCTGTTTTACTTTCTCTTGAACGCCGTTTTCGGCATTCCGCAGATGGGGCACACCCAATCCGCCGGAAGCTCCTCGAACGGGACGTCGGGATCGCTGTACACGTAACCGCAGACGGTGCAAACCCACTCTTCCCCGTCGTTCCCGTCGTCCACAGGGGGAGCGGCGCGGTAGGTGGGGGCGTTGCGCGGCGCGGAGCCCTTGATCACCTTGTGGTAATAATCGTACGTCATGGGCACGCCTCTCGTCTTGTCGCTGCCCGCGATCACCTCGCCGATGAACACGGTGTGCGTCGGCGTCTCCACGCTGGTGACCACCTTGCACAGGAACCAGCAGCAGGAATTTTCCTTGATCACGGGGACGCCCTCGGCCAGCACACGGTGGCGGATATTCGAGAGCTTATCGGTATCGCGGCCGGAGTTGAAGCCGAGCGCGCCGATCACGGTGCCGGGCGTATCCTCCGAGAGAACGGACACGGTAAAGATCCCGGTCTTCCGGATGCACTCATGGCTGTAATTGTTGTGGTTCATGCTGACGGCCACCATATTCGGCGTATTCGTCACCTGGAACACCGTATTCACAATACATGCGGAGGGCTTCTTCTCGTCCTTCACTCCGATCGCGTACATCCCATAGGACAGGCTGAAAAGCACTTCATCTTTCATGGATCCTTCACACCTCCACAGAATAGTATTCTCTGCACTCTCTCCTCATGATACCATCTTCCCGGAAAACTTACAAGAGATTTTTTGACAGAATCACCGCAAAATTGCGCTGATTCGAGCCCGTGCGGACAAATGTGACAGCGCGCCGTCAGCGCCGGATTTTCTCCCAGTAGCCGCGGAAGCCCTGCTCCGTCTTGTTGTCTCCCCATTCATAATAGCGCGTTCCCGCCACCAGGTCGGGCAGATACTGCTGGGCGACCCAATGGTTCGGATAATCGTGCGGATAGAGATAGAATTGCCCTTTTTTTGGATTATCTTCCCCGTCAAAGTGCTTATTTTGCAGCTGACGCGGAATTCTTCCGATTTTTCCCGCCTCCACGTCCGCCATCGCGCGGTTGATCGCGTCGTGCGCGGAGTTGGACTTCGGGCTCAGAGCGACGAGGATCACGGCGTCGGCCAGCGGCAGCCTTGCCTCCGGCAGGCCGATCTGCAGGGCCGCGTCCACCGAGGCCTTGACGATGGGAATGATCTGCGGGTACGCAAGGCCCACGTCCTCGCAGGCGCAGACCATCAGACGGCGGCAGACGGAGGGCAGGTCGCCCGCGGCGAGCAGGCGCGCGAGGTAGTAGATCGCGGCGTCCGGATCGGAGCCCCGCATCGACTTCTGAAAGGCGGAGACGAGGTCGTAGTGCTCGTCCCCCTCCTTGTCGTAGCGCACGGCGCTGCGCTGCGTCAGCTCCCGGGCGCTCTCCGGCAGCACGCGGCGCACGCCCTCGGGAGACGTCTCCGCCGCCAGCACGCTGAGCTCGACGGCGTTCATCGCCTTGCGCACGTCGCCGCCGCAGGCCGTGGCAATGATCTCCGGCACGCCGTCCGCGATTTCGAGCGGCGTCTCGCTCTCCTCCCCGAGAATGGCATAGGCGCGGCGGACGGCCCGCAGCACCTCCTCCGGCTCGACGGAGCGGAACTCGAAGACGGTCGAGCGGCTCAGGATCGCGTTGTAGACATAGAAATAGGGGTTCTCCGTGGTGGAGGCGATCAGCGTGATGGAGCCGTTCTCGAGAAACTCGAGGAGCGTCTGCTGCTGCTTCTTGTTGAAATACTGGATCTCGTCGAGGTAGAGCAGGACGCCGTTCATCGAGTCGAAGCCGCCGAGACCGGAAATCACCTCGCGGATATCGGCGGTGGAGGCGGTGGTCCCGTTGAGCTTGACCAGCTTCTTGTTGGTCTGCCGCGCAATCAGGGCCGCGAGCGTCGTCTTGCCCACGCCGGGCGGGCCGTAGAACACCATGTTCGGGATCTCGCCCGACTCAATGATGCGCCGCAGCGCCTTCCCGGGCGCGAGCAGATGGCGCTGGCCGACGATCTCGTCGACGGTCTGCGGACGGATGCGGTCCGCGAGCGGAGAAGCCATGTCGTTTCCTCCCTTGTTTGGTTTGCGCCCCGCCGCTGCCGGGCGGAAACCGTGCCGGCAGCCGAAGGCGTGTTCAAAAGCGCCAGCGGGCGCGGTTATGTGAACAGGAAAACGCCTTTACATGTTAAATCATCAGATATACCGCGGAATTTCCACCTGTAAAGGTATGTCACTTTTCATGGAATTTTGTGAGAAACAGTCACAAAGGCAGGAGCCTCGGGCGCGAAAAACGGGCCGGAGAGAGGCTTCCTCTCCCCGGCCCGCAGCGCAGCTTTCTGCTTATTCGTACAGCGGGTGCTTCTGGCAGATGGCGGTGACCATCGCGCGGATCTTCTCCTCGCTGTTCTCGAAGTCATGGATCGCCAGGGCGATGCACTCGGCAACCTGGTCCATGTCGCCCTCATCGAGGCCGCGGGTAGTGACGGCAGGGGTGCCGAGACGCAGGCCGCTGGTGACGAACGGGCTTCTCTGCTCGTTGGGGACGGTGTTCTTGTTCGCCGTGATGTAGACGGCGTCGAGGCGGTGCTCGAGCTCCTTACCGGTCAGCTCAAGGCCGGTGAGATCGACGAGCATGAGATGGTTGTCCGTGCCGCCGGAGACGAGCTTGACATTGCGGGAGAGCAGGCCCTTGGCGAGCGCCTGGGCGTTCGCCGCGACGCGGTGGCCGTACTCCTTGAACTCGGGCTTGAGAGCCTCGCCGAAGCAGACGGCCTTGCCGGCAATGATGTGCATGAGCGGGCCGCCCTGCGTGCCGGGGAAGATGGCCTTGTCGATCGCCTTGGCATACTGCTCCTTGCAGAGGATCAGGCCGCCGCGGGGGCCGCGGAGCGTCTTGTGGGTGGTGGTGGTGACAATGTCCGCCCACTCCACCGGGTTGGCATGGTCGCCGGAGGCGACAAGGCCGGCGATATGGGCCATGTCGACCATCAGCAGAGCGCCGCAGTCGTCGCAGATCTCGCGGAACTTCTGGAAATCAATGGCGCGCGGATAGGCGCTGGCGCCGGCAACGATCAGCTTCGGCTTGACCTGCATGGCCTGATCATGCAGCTTCTCATAGTCGATGAAGCCCTCGGCGTTGACGCCGTAGGGGACAAAGTTGAAGTATTTGCCGGAGAGGTTGACCGGGGAGCCGTGGGTGAGATGGCCGCCCTCGGAGAGGCTCATGCCCATCACGGTGTCGCCGGGCTCGAGAAGAGCGAAATAGACCGCCGTGTTGGCCTGCGCGCCGGAGTGGGGCTGCACATTGGCATGCTCCGCGCCGAAGAGACGGCAGGCGCGCTCGCGGGCAATGTTCTCCACAACGTCGACATACTCGCAGCCGCCGTAGTAGCGCTTGCCCGGATAACCCTCGGCATATTTATTCGTGAGGATGCTGCCCATGGCCGCCATCACAGCGGGAGAGACGAGGTTCTCGGAGGCGATGAGCTCCAGGTTGCGGCGCTGACGGCCGAGCTCGTCGGCCATGGCCGCTCCGACCTCCGGATCCGCCGCGCGGACAAAGCCGATGGTATCCATCATATTCTGATACATCTTTGGTATTCCCCTTCCATGTGTGAAATACAGTTCTGAGCGCGCAGGCGTCGCTGCGCGGCGCTTTTTTTATTATACGCTTTATCGCGCTAAATTGCAACAGGAAACGATTATTTTATCACGCCGATGTCATGACGGAAATGCACGCCGTCCCAGTGGATTTTCCCCACGGCGGCGTAAGCGCGGGAGAGCGCCTCGGAGAGCGTCTCTCCGGTGGCGGTGACGCCGAGCACGCGGCCGCCGTTAGTGACGAGCCTGCCGTCTTTGAGCGCCGTGCCGGCGTGGTAGACGACGGCTCCCTCAACCTGCCCGTTCTCATCGAGGCCCTCGATCGGAATGCCCTTCTCATAGTGGCCGGGATAGCCGCCGGAGGCCATGACAACGCAGGCGCACGCCTCGTCGCTCCACTCGATCGGCAGATCGGCAAGGCGCTCCTCGACAACAGCCATCACGATATCCACAAGGTCCGTCTTCAGGCGGGGCAGGACGACCTGCGTCTCCGGGTCGCCGAAGCGGGCGTTGTACTCGATCACCTTCGGGTCGTCGGCGGTGATCATCAGGCCGAAGTAGAGGCAGCCCTTGAAGGGTCTCCCCTCCCGGTTCATCGCCTCGATCGTCGGCAGGAAGATGGTGTTCATGCACTCCTCGGCGATGGCGTCCGTGTAGTACGGGTTGGGGCTGATGGTGCCCATGCCGCCGGTGTTGAGGCCCTCGTCGTTGTCGAGGGCGCGCTTGTGGTCCTTGCTGGAGACCATCGGCTTGACGCAGTGGCCGTCGGTGAAGGCGAGCACGGAGACCTCCGGGCCGGTGAGGAACTCCTCGACGACAACACGGCTGCCGGACGCGCCGAAGACCTTATCCTCCATGATCTCCCTGACGGCGTCCTTCGCCGCCTCCAGGTCGGGGCAGATGAGCACGCCCTTGCCGAGAGCCAGGCCGTCGGCCTTGACGACGATCGGGAAGCGGTTGTTTTTCTCGATGAAGGACACGGCCTCGGCGGGGTCGGCAAAGACCTCATACTGCGCCGTGGGGATGTGATAGCGCTTCATCAGGTCCTTGGAGAAGACCTTGCTCGCCTCGATGATGGCCGCGTTCGCGCGCGGGCCGAAGGCGGGGATGCCCTCCTTTTCGAGGGCGTCGACCATACCGGCGGCGAGCGGGTCATCGGGGGCGACGAAGACGAGGTCAATCTTCTTTTCCTTCGCGAAGGCCACCACGGCGGGAATGTCCATCGCGGAGATGGGAACGCACTCGGCGTCCTTGGCGATGCCGCCGTTGCCGGGCGCGCAGTAGAGCTTGCCCGTGCGGGGGCTTTCCTTCAGCTTGCGGACGATGGCGTGCTCACGGCCGCCGCCGCCGATCACAAGAATATCCATGGGTCGGTTTCCTCCTTTTGACGCAAAGGGGTTTCCCGCCGCAGAGGGCCGCGCGGGCGCGCTCCGGACGGGAAACCCCGGCAGTCTGTCAGATTTTAGTGGTGGAACAGGCGCAGGCCGATGAAGGCCATCGTCATGCCGTACTTGTTGCAGGTGTCGATGACGTTATCGTCGCGGATCGAGCCGCCCGGCTCGGCCACGTACTGCACGCCGCTCTTGCGGGCGCGCTCGATGTTGTCGCCGAAGGGGAAGAAGGCGTCGGAGCCGAGGGAGACGCCCGTCTGGGTGTCGAGCCAGGCGCGCTTCTCCTCGCGGGTGAGCGGCTCGGGCTTCTCGGCGAAGAACTGCTCCCACACGCCGTCGGCCAGCACGTCCATATACTCGTCGGAGATATAGACGTCGATCGTGTTGTCGCGGTCGGGGCGGCGGATGCCCTCCTTAAACTTGGGGCCGAGCACCTTCGGATGCTGGCGCAGATACCAGATATCGGCCTTGTTGCCGGCCAGGCGCGTGCAGTGGATGCGGCTCTGCTGGCCCGCGCCGATGCCGATGGCCTGTCCGTCCTTCGCATAGCAGACGGAGTTCGACTGCGTATACTTGAGGGCGATGAGGGAGATGATGAGGTCGCGCTTCGCGTCCTCGGGCAGCTCCTTGTTCTCCGTCACGATATTCTGCAGCATGGCCTCGTCAATCTTGAGCTCGTTGCGGCCCTGCTCGAAGGTGACGCCGAAGACGTCCTTGTGCTCGACCGGAGCCGGACGGTAATCGGGATCGATCCTGACCACGTTGTAGGAGCCCTTGCGCTTTGTTTTGAGGATGGCGAGAGCCTCGTCCGTGTAGCCGGGGGCGATGATGCCGTCGGACACCTCGCGCGCGAGGAGGGTAGCCGTCTCCTTGTCGCAGACGTCGGAGAGGGCGACCCAGTCGCCGTAGGAGGACATGCGGTCCGCGCCGCGGGCGCGGGCGTAGGCCGTCGCGATCGGCGAAAGCTCGAGGTCGTCGACAAAATAGATCTTCTTGAGCGTGTCGCTCATCGGCACAGCCACGGCGGCGCCGGCCGGGCTCACGTGCTTGAAGGACGCCGCGGCGGGCAGGCCGGTGGCCTCCTTGAGCTCGCGGACGAGCTGCCAGCTGTTGAAGGCGTCGAGAAAGTTGATATAGCCGGGGCGGCCGTTGAGCACCTCAATCGGCAGTTCTCCCCCGTCCTGCATGAAAATCCGGGACGGCTTCTGGTTCGGGTTGCAGCCGTATTTGAGCATCAGTTCCTGAGACATGGTGATTCCTCCATTCGATCAAAATGATCTCACTGATTCTTGTTGCGGATCTCCGTCTCCCACTTGCCCGTCTCGAGGTCGATGAAGCGGGTGAAGAGGGAAATCTTGTTCTCGGGATCGAGAGACTGCCACACGTCCTCCGTGAACTGGGCGAGATCGCCGCGCACCGTCACCAGGGTGGGCTCGCCCTCATAGGACGGGAGCGGATTGCCGTCTCCCATGTAGGTGTGGATGAAATGGCCCTCGCCGGCCTTCGGCTGCGCGTACTCATAGAAGAAGCGCTGGGCCGAGGTCTCGTCGCCGTTGTCGCTCTTGAGGATCGAGAGGCGGTAGGCGCCCGTCTTGTTGCAGACGACGCCGGAAATGCGGGGCGTGAAGTTCGGGCCGTCGGGCTCGAAGGTGCGCGTGCGCAGCGCCTCCTCCCACGTCTTCCCCTCGGCGAGGAAATCATAAATCGTATCGGTCTGATCGCCGTTCGTCACAATGGTCGTATCGCCGAGCACGCGGACGGCGTTATAGATGACGAGGCTCGGATCCTCCATCCTGCTCTCGTCGAAGGCGCGGGTGCGCAGATCGTCGCCCATCGCCTCGAAGACGCGGTTGCGGCTGTTCGCGCTGCGTCCCATGATGAAATAGGCGATGACGGCCTTTTTGCCGTCCTCGCTGCGGCCGAGCAGGATGCCGCGGCCGGGGTAGCTGGTGGAGGCGATCTCCGCCTTCATGTCCTTCACGTTCATGTTCTTACTCCTCCCTGATATGCACAATCGCGCCCTCGACGGTGAGCCGGCCCGCGCAGAAGAGGGCGACCGCCTTCGGCAGCAGCTTCCACTCGGCCTGCTCCATCACGCGGCGCTGGAGCACCTCGGGGGTGTCCCCCTCCTGCACCTCGACCGCGTGCTGGAGAATGATCGGGCCGCCGTCGCAGACGGTGTTGACGAAGTGGACGGTCGCGCCCGTCACCTTCACGCCGCGGCGCAGCGCCTCCTCGTGGACGCGCAGGCCGTAGAAGCCCTCCCCGCAGAACGAGGGGATGAGCGACGGGTGCACGTTGATGATTCTGTTTTCAAAGCGGCTGACGACCGTCTCGCTGATGATGGTGAGAAAGCCTGCCAGCACAATCAGATCGATTCCGGCCGCCTCGAGCCTGCCGATGAGGGCCTCGTCGTAGGCCTGCTGCGTCGGGAACTCGCGGCGCACGAGAACGTCTGTGGGAATTCCGGCCTTCGCCGCGCGCTCGAGCGCATAGACGCCGGGCTTGCTGGCGAGAACCAGGGCAATTTTACCGTTCGGAAGCTCTCCCCTGCCCTGCGCGTCGATGAGCGCCTGCAGGTTCGTGCCGCCGCCGGAGACGAGCACCGCAATGTTCAGCACAGGACAACGCCCTCCTCGCCCTCGACGACCTCGCCGATGAGGTAGGCGGCCGTGCCGGAGGCGTTGAGCTCGGCCAGGACGGCGTCGGCCTCCTCCTTCGGGACGGCCATGCACATGCCGATGCCCATGTTGAAGGTGTTGTACATATCGCGCTCCGGGATCTTGCCCTGCTGCTGGAGCAGCGTGAAGATGGGCAGCTTCGGGAAGGAGGCGAGCTCAATCTTCGCTGTGAGGCCGTCCTTCATCATGCGCGGAATATTCTCGTAGAAGCCGCCGCCGGTGACATGGGAGATGGCGCGCACAGTGTGGTTTTTGACGACGGAGAGCACGGGCTTGACGTAGATCCTCGTGGGGATGAGCAGGGCCTCGCCGAGCGTGGTGCCGAGCTCGCCGAGATAGAGGTTGACGTTCTTCTCGCTGAGGTTGAAGACCTTGCGCACCAGAGAGAAGCCGTTCGAATGCACACCCGTGGAGGCCAGGCCGATGAGAACGTCGCCCGCCTGCATGGTGCTGCCGTCGAGGATCTTCGCCTTGTCGACAATGCCCACGGTGAAGCCGGCCACGTCGTAGTCGTCCTCGGGCATCATGCCGGGGTGCTCCGCCGTCTCGCCGCCGATGAGGGCGCAGCCGGACTGCACGCAGCCCTCCGCCACGCCGGCCACGATCTGCGCAATCTTCTCCGGCACGTTCTTCCCGCAGGCGATATAGTCGAGGAAGAACAGGGGCTGCGCGCCGCAGCAGACCACGTCGTTCACGCACATGGCCACGGCGTCGATGCCGATGGTGTCGTGCTTGTCGAGCAGCATGGCGACCTTGAGCTTCGTGCCCACGCCGTCTGTGCCGCTGACGAGGACGGGCTCCTGCATGCCGCCGAGCTCCGGCTGGAACAGGCCGCCGAAGCCGCCGATCCCGGAGAGAACGCCGGGAATGTTGGTGCGCCTGACGTGCTCCTTCATGAGCTCCACGGCCTTATAGCCCGCGGTGACGTCGACGCCCGCGGCCTTATAGCTGTTGCTGTAGCTCTTTTCGTTCATGGGTGTGATTCCTCCTGTATTTTCGATCCGAGGGCATGCCTCGTTCACGGTTTGGAAAGACAGGGAGAACGGCGTTGGGCCGCCTTCTCCCCCGTGCCCGCCGCAGCGCGCGTGCGGGAAGGGCGGCTGCGCCTCCTCCGGCGCTTTTCAGAGGGCGGCGACCTTCTCCTGCAGGGCGGCGTCCTTCTTCGCCACGCCCTCGGCCATGGTCTTCTTCATCTCCAGCAGGCGGGCGGCCAGAGCTTCATCGGAGAGGGCGAGCATCTGCGCGGCCAGGATGGCGGCGTTGTCCGCGCCGTCGATGGCGACGGTGGCAACCGGGATGCCGCTGGGCATCTGCACGGTGGCGAGCAGGGCGTCGAGGCCGTCGAGCGTGGAGGACTTGACGGGGATGCCGATGACGGGCAGCGTGGTGTGCGCGGCGAGCACGCCTCCCAGGTGCGCGGCCTTGCCGGCGGCGGCGATGATCACGCCGAAGCCGTTCTGCGCGGCGTTCGCGGAGAACGCGGCGGCGGCGTCAGGCGTTCTGTGGGCGGACATCACGTGAGCCTCCACCGGAATGCCGAGCTCCTTGAGGCGTTTGATTGCGGGCGATACCACCGGAAAATCGCTGTCGCTTCCCATGATAACTGCTACCTTTTTCACAGACATCTTCCTTTCTCTTTCTCCATTCGCTCACGCGGAGAGCTCCCCAACCCGCAAACAAAGAAAAGCAGGCTGCGGCAACCTCTGCTGCGCAGCCTGCTGTGTTCCCGGTTATGGGTGAAAATCGGCGCAATGCGGCTCTGCGGAACGACACAGAAACCATGCTTTCATCGCGCTCTCCCTCCAACGTCTATTTCCGGGGATCCGGAAAAGCTTCTTCTCCCATTTTAGGATAAGCGCGCTCTAAATTCAAGCGCTTTTCCTGAATTCGTGTAAGAAATCGGGGAAGAGAAGCTCGCCGCGGCGGTTTTTGTCTATTCTGACGCAGGGTCAGGCCTTCCCGTCGTTGGAGATAAGCTCCTTGACGGAGGTGGCCAGACCGGCCAGGGACTGAATCTCGGAGGGGATGATGATCTTCGTCGCCTTGCCGTCGGCGGCCTTCTGGAAGGCCTCGAGGCTCTTGAGCGCGATGACGCGGTCGGACGGAGCGGCCTCGTTGAGCATGCGGAGACTGTCGGCGAGCGCGCGCTGCACCGTCAGGATGGCCTCCGCCTCGCCCTCCGCCTCGCGGATGCGGGCTTCCTTCTTCGCCTCGGCGCGCAGGATGGTGGACTCCTTCTCGCCCTGCGCCACCAGAATGGCGCTCTGCTTGGTGCCCTCGGCCTCGGTGACGACGGCGCGCTTCTCGCGCACGGCCTTCATCTGCTTCTCCATCGCGTTCTGAATCTCCGGGGGCGGGATGATGTTTTTGAGCTCGACACGGTTGACCTTGATGCCCCAGGCGTCGGTCGCCTCGTCGAGAATCTGGCGGATCTTCGTGTTGATGATATCGCGGGACGTCAGGCTGGCGTCGAGCTCGAGCTCGCCGATGATGTTGCGCAGCGTCGTCGCGGAGAGATTCTCAATCGCGGAGATCGGGCGCTCCACGCCGTAGGCATAGAGCTTCGGGTCGGTGATCTGGAAGTAGACGACGGTGTCGATCTGGATCGTCGCGTTGTCCTTCGTGATCACGGGCTGCGGCGGGAAGTCGATGACCTGCTCCTTGAGGGAGACGCGCTTGGCGATATGGTCAATAAAAGGCACCTTCACGTGCAGGCCGGTGCTCCACGTCTTGCTGTAAGCGCCGAAGCGCTCCATGACGTAGGCATACGCCTGCGGGACGACCTTGACGTTGCTGATCACAATGATAATCGCAAGAATCAGGAATGCGAGAAATACGTACAACGGCCACATAAAATCTTTCCTCCTTTTCAATCGGTCCGCTCGTGCGAATCCGGCGGGCTCCGCCAAAAGCGCTTCTCACAAAGCCGCCTGCGCAAACGCCCGGTCCGGAACGCCTTACGGCTGTGTGCCGGCGGGAAGCTCCTCCACAATGATCTTCACGCCCTCAATCGCGCGGACAACCACCTCTGTCCCGACAGGGATCACGGTTCCGCGGGCAGAGCGGGCGGTCCACACGCTGCCAAGCACCTTCGCCTGTCCGGCCGCCGCGGTGTTGTTGATCTCCTGCGTCACCACGGCGATCTGCCCGACACAGCGGCCGGCGTTCGTATCCTGGCGGCGGAAGTCTGTGAGCCGCTTGACAAGAGGCCGCGTGCACACCAGCGCCACGGCGGAGAGCACAACGAAGAGAATCCACTGCACATAGAGCGGGGCGCCGCAGAGATTGCCGATCAGGGCGGCAATCGCGCCGACCACAAACCAGATGGAGACCAGCTGGTTTGTCGCCGCTTCCGCGACGACGGCAACGACAATCATGGCAAGCCAGAAAATCGCCCAACCCATTCCCATTGTCTCAATCCTTCCTTTCCGGCTTTCCGCGCTCTGCATCAGCGCGGGAACGCCTTTTTCATCTGACAGCCGCGGCTGTTCAAATGTTGCTCTTATCTTACCATAAAAAACAGGAAGATACAAACGGTTATTTCGGGGAAAAAGGAGGGATTTTCAGTCAAAAAAGCAAATGGCGGCCAGCCTTCTTTCCCGCTCCCATCCCGCCGCAGCCGCGCCGCACCGGGAAAGGCCGCGCGTCAGACGCCCCTTCTCTCATAAATGCGGACGCTCAGGAAAAAAGAACCGAGGATCAGCGCCGCCGCGATCACGGCCAGCGCCGCGGCCGCCGCGGGCGAGGGACTGAGCAGCCAGAGCAGCAGCTCGCTGCTCTCGAGCTCCCGCACCGACATCAGCGCGCCGCAGAACGCCGTGACGAGAAAGATGGTGACAACGACGAGCAGACGCGCCTTTTCCGGCCCGAAGCGATAGAACACCGGCAGCTGCACCGAGAGCAGCAGAAGGCCCCCGAGCATCATGCCCGCGAGCGCGCCGAGCATTCTCCCGGTATCGGAGGCCGAGCCCGTCCCCGCGGAAACCGCAATCATGACGCCGCCGATCAGGAGCCCCGCGCAGAGGAAAACAAGGCCGAGCAGGTATTTGACGAGCACAATCTTCCAGCGCTCGACAGGCAGCGCGCGGGCGAAGACGTCCCAACCGGCCGCCTTGTCATAGCTGAAGGTGTAGAGCGGGGTGAGCACGCCGATCAGACACAGATACATCCCCATCATCATCACGCGCGTCTCCGAGCTCTGCGAAAGGACGGCGACGGCAAAAATCACGAACGCAAACAGCAGATACTTCATATTCTTCCACGCGAGCAGCAGATCCTTTCGGAGAATCCCCTTCATTGTTCCTCTCCCCTTCCGTACAGCACCATGATCTCCTCGATCGAGGTGCGATCGACAACCAAATCGCGGTATTTGCGCGCGGCGGCCTCCCTGTTTTTCGTGAGAACGCGCGTCTCGAATTCTCCGCTTTTGACGGCGGCAATATCCGCGCGATCGATGCGCGCGAGATCGGAGCGGCCGCACCTGATGACGCCCCAGTCGTAGATCAGGGCGTCCTTCTGCTCTGAGAACACGACCCTGCCCTTGTGCAGGAAGGTCACATAGTCGGCCACCTTCTCCAGATCCTCGGTGATATGGCTCGAAAAGAGGATGGCGTGGTCCTCGTCGCTGACAAACTCCTGCAGCAGCTCGAGCACCTCGTCGCGCACGATGGGATCGAGGCCGCTTGTGGCCTCGTCGAGGAGGAGCAGACGCGGTCTGTGCGCCAGCGCAGCCGCGACGCCGAGCTTCATTTTCATGCCGCGGGAGAGCTCCTTGACCTTCTTCTCCTTCGGAGAAAGGCCGAAGCGCCTGAGCAGCGAATCATACAGCTTCTGGTCCCACCCTTTGTAGCAGCCGCTGAGAATCATCCCCACCTCGGCGGGGGTGAACATGTCGTGAAAATGGCAGTCGTCGAAGACAACGCCGATCTGCCCGCGCACGGCCGTGCCGGCTTCCCGGTTGTCCTGCCCGAACACCGTGACCGTTCCCCCGTCGCGCGGCAGCTCGTCGAGGATCAGCTTGAGCGTCGTCGTCTTGCCCGCGCCGTTTTCCCCCACAAAGCCCATGATGCTCCCGCCGGGGACGGCGAAGCTCACATGATCGAGGACAAAGCTCCCGTAGCGCTTCGTCAGGCCGTCCGCCTGCAGCAAATTCTGTTCCATCGTTTCCTCCCGCCTTTTCGGCTCACTGATCCGGCTCCCCGTAGAGCAGGGCGAGAGCCTCCTGCAGCTCGGCGAGCGTGACGCCGCCCGTGCGCGCCGCCTCGACGGCCCGCTCCAGGTGCTCCTCCGCCTCGCGCAGATGGGCCTCGCGCAGAAGCGCCGGGTTCTGCGGGGCAACGAAGCTGCCCTTGCCCACCACGCTTGTCACAAAGCCCTCGCGCTCGAGCTCCTCGTATGCGCGCTTCGTGGTGATAACGCTGATGCGCAGCTCTTTGGCCAGCACGCGCATCGACGGCAGCGGATCGCCCGGGGCCAGCTCGCCCTTCGCAATCGCCGTCTTCACCTGCTGCGTGATCTGCTCGTAGATCGGTTTGCCGCTGTTGTTGCTGATAATGATTTGCAAGACCTTCATCCTTTCGCCCCCTCGCGACAGGAGCACGGTATAGATACTGTGTATATAGTATATATACACTATGAGCGTTTGTCAAGGGGGATGAGGCAAAAAAAGAGCCCCCCGCGCGATGCGGAGAGCTCTGGGAGCTATGCAAGGTTATTCTGCCGCGGCAAGCGCCTGCTCCACCTCGGCAGGAAGCGGAATGGAATCGGCGGCGCCGGGGCGGGAGACGGCAATGGAGGAGGCCATCGCCGCGCGGCGCAGGCATTGCGGGATCTCTCTCCCCTCCAGCAGGCCGGCCAGGAAATAGCCGGTGAAGGTGTCGCCCGCCGCCGTGGTGTCGACGGCCTGAACGGGGAAAATCCCCTGCTCATACCGCACGCCGTCCGCGAGACAGACAGAGCCCTTCTCCCCCAGCGTGAGGACGATGAGGGCCTGCGGGAACTTCCCGTGCAGCGCGCTGAGCACACGGGAGGGATCCTCCTCCCCGGCGAGGAACGCACCCTCGTGCTCGTTGAGCAGGAAGCAGTCGACGAGCCCAAGCGGGACGGAAAGCAGATCCTCGTTCGCGGGCGAGGGATTGAGAATCACCTTCATCCCGCGCGCCTTCGCTTCCCGGATCATCTGCGCGGCGTTGTCGAGCTCGTTTTGCAGGAGCAGCCAGTCCTCCGGGCCAAAGGGGGCGAGCGTTTCGGCAATCAGCCCGTCCGTGACGCGAAGGCCCTCGTGGGCATAGAAGAGAATGCAGTTGCGCCCCTTTTCGTCCACCTGGATGACGGTGTGGGACGACGGGCCGGCCACCCCGTGGATCAGCTCCGTATGCACGCCGCTCTCCTCGAGCGCCGCGCGCAGCGGGCCGCCGTCCTCGCCGAGCAGGCCGCCCTGCCACACGGGCGCGCCCGCCTTCGAGAGGGCGATGGACTGATTGAGCCCCTTGCCGCCGCAGCACACCTTCCGGGAGAGGGCGCGCACCGTCTCCCCCGTGCGGACGATCTCCTGCACGCTGTACACGTAATCGAGGTTCATCGAACCGAAATTGAGAATTTTCATGAGTAACCTTCCTCCCTCACACCGCGGCCCAAACAGCCGCGCTCATGGCTTTGCAGCCGAATCGGGCTCCACCGTGCCCAGCTCGAACCAGAAGGTGGAGCCGACGCCCTCCTGGCTGCGCACGCCGTACTCGCCGCCGTGCATGTCGAGGATCATTTTCACAATCGCCAGGCCGAGGCCCGTGCCCACCTGGGCGCGCTTGTGCTCCTTGTCCACCTTGTAGTAGCGCTCCCAGATATCGTCGAGCTTTTCCTGCGGGATCCCCTCCCCCGTGTCGGAGACGGAGATCCGCACCTTGCCCTCATCCACAGACTGGCGAAGCGTGACGGACTTGTCCGGCCCCGTGTAGGTGAGGGCGTTGTTGACGAGATTGTAGACCACCTGGGAGATCTTGAGCTCGTCCGCGTCGACAAAGACGTCGTCGCCCGCGTAGAAGACGATGTGGTAATCGGTCAGCTTGGAGTAGCGCGTGAGGATGCTGCGCACGCTCTCCGTCAAATTGAAGACGCTGCGCTCCATGGGTACGACGCCGGCCTGCAGCTTCGAGAGATCGAGCACGTCGTTGACGAGCGTCGAGAGGCGCGTGGCCTCGTCGATGATGATCTGCACGTTTTCCGGCGTGTTCTCCCCCGGCAGATCGCGCATGACCTCCGCGTAGCCCGTGATCAGCGTGAGCGGGGTGCGCAGGTCGTGCGATATGTTCGCGATCAGGTCCCGCTGGAGATGCTCCGTCTTCGCCAGCTCGTGCGCCGCGTAGTTGAGCGTATCGGAGAGCTCGTGCACCTCGCGGTAGCCCTCGCCCTCAAAGTTGACGTCATAATCGCCCGCGGCGAGCACCTTGGCGGCGGCGTTGAGCGACTCGATCGGCCTGCCGATCCGCCGCGAGAGCAGAAAGGCCAGCAAAAGCCCCAGCAGAATCATCACGGCGCTCACCACGATCAGCTGATAGCGCAGCGTGTCCACCGTCGCGCCGACGGGGGAAATCACGGAGTTGAGCAGCACGAGAAGCTGCTTGCCGTCGCTGCGCGTGACAAGCTGGGCGGAGATCATGACCTCCGGGGATTCCTGCCGGTGCACAAAGGCGAGGCTGTTATCGAGGACCGTGAACGATTGGCGCGTCTCCTGCGGGAAGCGCTCAAAATAGGAGCCGCCGTTCTGCGCCGTGAGCGTGTAGACCATCGCCAAATCCCAGCTGTTGAGGCGGTGAATCACGCAGTTTGGCACGGCAGTCTCGGAATAGAGGCGGTTGCCCTGGCCGTCGCAGACAATGCTGCAGATCTGGTTATCGACGGCCACGCGCTGCAGCTCCTCCTGCAGAGAGGAGGAATTGATGCTGCTGCAGATCGCGTTGGACACGGACTTGATCTCGTTGACCTTGATCGCCTTATAGAACGTATCGAGGAGAACCACCTGAAACAGCCACAAAAGAGCGACAAACACCGCCGTGAAGACGGCGAAGAAGGCGAACACCTTCCACTGCACGCCGGCCGCGCTCCCCCCCTCTTTAGGTCTCAAAGCGATACCCCACGCCGCGCAGCGTCACAATGAATTTGCTGTAGGGGCCGAGGCTCTTGCGCAGAAGCTTGATGTGGGTGTCGAGCGTCCTGTCGTCGCCGTAGAAATCGTAGCCCCAGACATTGGTGATCAGCTTTTCGCGCGTGAGGGCGATGTTGCGGTTGTTGACCATGTAGAAGAGAAGGTCGTACTCCTTGGGCGAGAGCTCGGCCTTCCTGCCGTCCACGGTGACAATGCGGCCCGTGAAGTCGATGGTCAGCCCCTCGAAGCGGACGATCTCCTTGGGCTGCTCCTCCGGGGCGGGGCGCACGCGCTTCAGGATCGCGTTGATGCGCATCATCAGCTCCTTGGGCGAGAACGGCTTGACGACGTAATCGTCGACGCCGAGCTCGAAGCCGTGGATCTTGTCGTACTCCTCGCCGCGGGCGGAGAGCATCAGCACGGGGGCCTGACAGTATTTGCGAAGCTCCTTGACGGCGGAAAAGCCGTCAAGCTCCGGCATCATCACGTCCATGATGATGATGTCGTAATCGTTGGGATGCTGGCGGCACATCTCGACCGCCTGCATCCCATCCTCCGCCTCGAAGACGACGTTGCCCTCGAAGACGGCGTATTTCCTGATGAGGCTTCTGATGTTCTCCTCATCGTCGACCACAAGAATCTGGTACATGAAGCTCCTCCCTTGCAAACGGCCCCAGCAGGCGCTTGTCAGTCGTAGATGCCGGTGGAGAGATAGCGCTCGCCCGTGTCCGGCAGGAGAACGACGATGCGCTTGCCCTCGTTTTCCGGGCGCAGGGCGACCTGCGCGGCCGCCCACACGGCGGCGCCGGAGGAGATTCCCACCAGGAGGCCGTCGGTGCGGGCCAGCTCCCTCGCGGTGGAGATGGCCGCCTCGTCGGGAACGCGGATGATTTCGTCGAGCAGAGAGACGTCGAGCACCTCCGGCACAAAGCCCGCGCCGATGCCCTGAATCTTGTGGGGCCCGGCCTGGCCGCCGGAGAGGACGGGAGACGAATCGGGCTCTGCCGCCACCAGGCGCACGGCGGGGTTATGCTCGCGCAGGCCGCGGCCCATGCCGGTGACGGTGCCGCCCGTGCCCGCGCCCGCGACGAAGATATCGACCGTCCCGTCGGTATCGCGCCAGATCTCCTGGGCCGTGGTGCGGCGGTGCGCCTCCGGGTTGGCGGGATTGGTGAACTGGCCGGGCAAAAAGGCCCCGGGGATCTCCCTTGCGAGCTCCTGGGCTTTGGCGATCGCCCCGCTCATGCCCTTCGCGCCCTCCGTGAGGACGACCTCCGCCCCCAGGGCCGCGGCGAGACGGCGGCGCTCGATGCTCATTGTCTCCGGCATGGTGAGGATCATGCGGTAGCCGCGCGAGGCGGCCACGAAGGCCAGTCCCACGCCGGTGTTTCCGCTTGTCGGCTCAATGATGACGCCGCCCTCCCGGAGCAGGCCGCGGCGCTCGGCGTCCTCCACCATGGCAAGGGCGACGCGGTCCTTGGCCGAGGAGAGGGGGTTGAAGGATTCGAGCTTGGCGAGGAGCGCCGCCCTGAGCGCATGGCGCTTCGCGTAAGCGCCGAGCTCCAGCAGCGGGGTGTTCCCCACCAGCTCTGTCAGACTGCTTGCAATTTTCATGTGGATCGGCTCCTTCTCTGCGGGGGTTCTCCCCGTTGTTTGCGAAGCGGCGCCGGGAGGCTTTCGCCCCGTTTCCGGTGCGGCCCTGCCCGTATTCTGCCCGGGGAGGGACAGAATCATGTCCTTTTTATTGTAGCACAACATCCAAACCGGAGCAATGAAAAGTCCGTGAACAAAGCGCCTGCGGACAAAAAAGGGCCGGCCCTCGTAAGGGCCGGTGCCGGAGCTTGCCGAAAAAGCTGCCAAAGAGCAAACGTAAAGTTTTCGCCCGCCTTTTTCAAAAGGCGGCGGGGCTTGGGGCGGAGCCCCAAACAGCTTGCGAAGCCCTTTTCCCTCCCGCACCGAGCCGCTGAAGCGTCGGTTTCCGGTGCTGCGCACCGCAAACTGATGCTTCAGACGCTGCATCCGGTCTCGCCGGATGCAGCCAAAACAGCACGCAGCGAATTTTTCCGGACGGCAGCGCACTCCTGTACTTTTCTCCACGCAGGCTTTTTTCGGCAAGCTCAACGGCCGGCGCCGCGCTTCACTGTTCCGTTTGGTCCGCGTGCCGGCGGTCGGGCACGTAGCTGTGATCGATCGTAATCACCGGCACATACTGACTGCCGAGCATGAAGATGCCGTTGGCGATCTCGTCAAGAAGGGCGCTGTCCGTGTAGCGGAACTCGAAGGGGACGCAGACGTCGAAGAGGACATTGGAGTGCGTCTTGCCCCAGACGACGCGGAAATCGTGCATCGTGAGCTCCGGGGAGATGGCAAGGAGAATCTGGCGCACCTGCTCGCGCAGGGCGTTCGTCGGCTCGTCGTCCACCACGATGGGATCCATGTGGATCACGAGGTGAATATTTTTATCCCGCAGGAAATCGCGCTCGATGTTGTCGACAAGGTCGTGGCTTGCCAGGATATCGGCGTGGGCGTCGACCTCGCAGTGAACGGAGGCAAAGGTGCGGCCCTCGCCGTACATGTGGACGTTCAGGTCGTGCAGGCCGAGAATGCCCTCGTAGGAGAGAATGGTGCGGTAGATATCGTCCACCGCCTCGCGGGAGGGCGCGACGCCGAGGAGCGGGTCGCTCGTCTCCTTGACGACCTTCACGCCCGTCCACAGGATGAGCAGCGCCACCGCAACGCCCATGTAGCCGTCGAGATTGAAGCCGGAGAAATGGGAGATCACAAGGCCAAGCAGAACGGCGAGCGTGGAAAAGACGTCGCTGCGGCTGTCGGCGGACGTAGCCTCGATCGTCGGCGAGGAGATGCGCCGCCCGACCTTGCGGTAGAAGAGGCACTGCCATGTCTTGATGAGGCAGGACAGAACGAGGACGGCCACGGCGGCCGGGCTGAAGGAGGCCTCCTCCGGGGCGAAAATCTTGCCCGCAGACTCCTGCAGCAGCTGCACGCCGAGCAGGAGGATCAAAAAGGAGACGATGAGGCCGGATATGTACTCGATCCTCGCGTGGCCGTAGGGGTGCTCCCGGTCGGCCGGCTTCGAGGAGAGCTTGAAGCCCACCAGGGTGATGACGGAGGAGGCGGAATCGGAGAGGTTGTTGACGGCGTCCGCCACAATGGAGATGCTGCCCGTCACAAAGCCGGTCACGGCCTTCATGGCAAAGAGCAGCAGGTTGGAGACAATGCCGACAACGCCGGCAAATTTCCCATAGCGCTCGCGCACCTCGGGGCGCTCCGTGTGCGCGTATTCACGCACGAAAAGGCGAATCAGAAGTTCTGTCACAGGTCATCCCAGCCTTCCCGCAGCTCAGTGAAAGAGCGAGCCGCCCGCGCAGTCGATGCCGACCACCAGCGGGAAATCCTCGACGACAAGGCGCTTGACGGACTCGCAGCCGAGATCGTCGAACGCGATCACCTCCACCGAGCGCACCGCCTGCGCGGCCAGCGCGCCCGCGCCGCCGAGGGCGCACAGGTAGACGGCCCCGTTGCGGCGGATCGCCTCGCAGACGGCGGGAGAGCGGCCTCCCTTGCCGATCATCGCCGAGAGGCCGAGATCGAGCAGGCGCGGCGTGAAGACGTCCATGCGCGAGGAGGTCGTCGGCCCGCAGGAGCCGATCGGCAGGCCCTCGGGCGCGGGGGTCGGCCCGGCGTAGTAGATGGCGCTGCCGGACAGCGGGAAGGGCAGCGGCCTGCCCTCGTCGAGCAGGGCGGCCATGCGCTTGTGGGCGGCGTCGCGCGCCGTGTAAATCACGCCGCTGAGCAGGATATTGTCGCCGGCGCGCAGCGCGCGCGCCGCCTCGGCGATCTCCTCCATGCGCACGGCGATTCTGCCGTTTTTCTGTTCCATAACAAAAGCCTCCCAGGGCGGCAAACCGCCGCCGTGATGTGATAGCGTCCCTGCAGCAGATTGAAGCCGCCGGACGCGGGAAAAACCGGCGCCCGTGGGAGCGCCGGCTGGAAAGGACGCGCGCGGGAAGGCGCAGCGTCTCAGAGCATCTGCTTTTTCTTGAGGATCACCGCCGCAATTCCCATGCAGACCACCGAAACGGCGATCGGGAACCAGAAGCTGGTGATGGGGATCCCGTTGACGTTCATGCCGTAGTAGCCGGAGATCACCATCGGGATCGAGATGATCAGCGTGATGGAGGCGAGCACCTTCATCACCATGTTCAGATTGTTGCTGATGAGCGAGGCGAACGACTCCATGGTGCTCGAGAGAATGTCGAGGTAAATGCCGCTCATATCCACGGCCTGCTTGACCTCGATGAGCACGTCCTCGAGCAGGTCCTGATCCTCCTCGTACAGCTTGACGACGCGGCCGCGCATGATTTTTTCGATCGTCAGCTCGTTTCCCTTGAGGGAGGACGAGAAATAGACGAGCGATTTCTCGATGTCCATCAGCTGCAAAAGCTGGGAATTCTTCATCGAGCGGCGCAGCTCCCTCTCAATCTGGCTTGTCATGCGGTCGATCTGCTTGAGGTACTGCAGATAGCGCGAGGCGATCCGCAGCATCAGGTGCAGGATAAAATGCGTTTTCAGATTGGTGCACACGCCGCGCACAATGCCCTCGGCAAACTCGTCGAGGAGGGGATTCTCGCGGGTGGAAACGGTGATCACGTTCTTTTCCGTGAGAATGATGCCAAGCGGCGTGGTGATGTAGGTAATCTCGCTGCCGCTGCGCTCGACGGCGGGAATGTCGATGATGATGAGGGTGTTGCCGTCCTCGCTGTCAATATGCGAGGACTCCTCCTCGTCCATCGCGGCGCGGAAGAAATCGGGTTCAATTGAGAAGTCGCGGATCAGGCCGCTGATCTCCTCCTCCGTGGGCATGACGCAGTTGATCCAGCAGCCGGGCTCCCACTCGGGCACAGGGCGCACCCGTCCGTCGATCGTCTTGAAATAAGACAGCATCGCGTGTCATCTCCTTTATGAAATTGACCGGGTCGACTGCCGCATAAAGGGTCAGGATTCACAACGCCACCTTCTTTCGTGTCCTGCGAAATGAATTTGCCGCCCGAAGGCGCAAAAACGGCTGCCGCCATGCCTCCCGCGCGGGAGGGCGGCAGCCCAGGGGCAGCGCCGCGCAATGCCGGGCATGAAGGGCACGGCGCTGCCCTAATGTATTATAGCACAATGTGAGGCGAAAGCAAGAGCGCGGGCGACATTTTACGCAATCTTTTCATCTGCTCGCCGATTTTCGCCCCAGAGGCGCAAATTCGGGCGGAATCGGGGATTTTCAGGGAAATAAGGCGGCGGGCGGAACCGGCTCCCTCCCGGGGAGCACCCGTTCCGCCCGCCTCTCAGGGCTTACTTATCTCAGGGAAAAGCTCGCGCACTCCGTCTCATCCTTGCGGCAGGCCGTGCTTCCGCAGACGGAAACCATGCTCGCCGTGCACATATTGTTCTTCTGGTGGACGCAGTTCTTCGCGCTGCAGCGAATCTCGAGCGCCGTGTTCGGCACGGAGCAGCCGCAGCTGTTCGAGAAAGCGTCGCCCTTCTCCTGGAAGGAGGAACAATACGTCTGGTCGCAGCCGCGGGCCGAGCAGCCCTCCACCTTGATGCTGGGGCGGCAGCAGCAATTCTCCTGATAGTTTGCGCAGTTCTTCACATCACACTGTAAGCTGGTCATCTGACAGACACCTCACTGTGGGCCGCCGGGCAAAGCGGGGAGGCGCCAGACCTCCCGTTTTCCCGGCGCCATGTTTGGCCGGAAGCTCCGGCACCAGTAGTCTGTCCCGTGATATGGCTGTTTATGCGGGCTTCATTTTGCTTCCCGCTTTTCCCGCTCGCGCAGGATGGCCGTGAGCAGCCGATCCGCGACCTCCTCCTTCGGGAGCAGCGGCAGCTCCTCCTGGCCGTCCTTCGTGATGATGGTGACGACGTTTGTCGCCGTGCCGAAGCCCGCGCCGGGCACCTTGAGATTGTTGGCCACGATCATGTCGACCTTTTTCTTTTCCAGCTTTTTGCGCGAATTTTCGAGCATGTCGCGCGTCTCCATCGAGAACCCGCAGAGGAACTGCCCCTGCGGCCGGTTCGCGCCGAGGTGCTGGAGAATGTCCTGCGTGCGGGCGAGCGGGATGCTCATCTCGCCGTCGGACTTCTTGACCTTGTCCTCGAAGACCTGGGCCGGGCGGTAATCGGCGACGGCCGCAGCCTTGATGATGATATCCTGCTGCGGCTGCCGGCTCGTCACCTCGCGGAACATGTCGGCGGCGCTCACCACATCGACCGTCTCCGCGAAGCGCGGCTTTTCGAGCGAGGTGGGACCGCTCACGAGCGTGACCTGCGCTCCGCGGCGCGACGCCACCCGCGCGATGGCGTAGCCCATGGAGCCGGTGGAGTGGTTCGTCAGGTAGCGCACGGGGTCCACGGCCTCCTGCGTGGGGCCGGCCGTCACCAGCAGCCGCAGGCCCTCCATATCCTTCTCATACTCGATCGCCTGGCGGGCATAGTCGAGGATCACGTCCGGCTCCGGCAGCTTGCCCGCGCCGACGTCCCCGCAGGCCAGGCGGCCCGCCGCGGGCGTCACGACGGTGCAGCCGTAGCGGCGCAGCGTCTCCATGTTGTCCTGCGTGACGGCAGCCTCGTACATTCTGGTGTTCATCGCCGGGAAGACGAGCTTCGGGCACCGGCAGGCCAGCACGGTGGTCGTCAGCATGTCGTCCGCGATGCCGTGGGCAAGCTTGGCGATCACGTTGGCCGTGGCCGGGGCGATAAGGCACAGCTCCGCCTTCTTCGCCAGGGAGACGTGCTCGACATGAAATTCAAAATTGCGGTCAAAGGTGTCGACGGGGCATTTGTTGCCCGTCAGCGTCTCGAACGTGATGGGGTTGATGAAATTGACGGCGTGCTGCGTCATGATTACGTGCACGTCGCAGCCGAGCTTGACAAGGCCGCTGGCCACATAGGCCGCCTTGTAGGCCGCGATGCCGCCGCTGACCCCGAGAAGTACCGTTTTCCCCTTCATCATAGCCTGATTAGCCTTCCTTTCGCCGTCCCGGACAGGCCGGGGCGTTTCTGCTCCCAGTATAGCAGATCTTTTCCCGTTTGTCTCTTTTTTCTTTTCTTTTTCTCTTCCCCTTCTCCCGCCCATTTCCTTGCACGTCTCCCCCGCTTTCCGCAAAACGAAAACGGGAAAGCCGGGAAGAATCTCCGCGGACAGCGAGGCGGCGGGTGAAAAAAGCGCCGGCCTCCCTGTGCGGAAGACCGGCGCTGGTATCGTGCGAAGGGGACGCGGGGCCGTCAGGCCTTTTCCGAAAACAGAAGCTCGATCAGCCGCTCCTGCTGGCCGGCGAGCGTTCCGGCGCTGAAGGCGGGCAGCCGATCCCGCTGGAAGGCCTCGAGGGAAAGCCGGGCGGCGGAGAGCTTCGCGGTGGCCTGGCGGACCAGCGCGCGATAGCGCTCCGCCACGTCGGCGAGCTCGGCGGCATACCGCTCATCCGTGCCCTCGCGCACGGCGGCGCGGTAGATGTCGATCGTCTCGTCGCCCTCGCGCTCCGGGAAATACTCGTGCGGGGCCGTGCTGTCGAAAACGCAGAAGCCGAGCTCGCGCACCGTCACCATGTCGCAGCTGTTCGGATCGAGCGAGCAGCGGTAGAGCTCCACGGCGAAGCCCTGCTCCTGCGCGGCGGCGGCGATCCGCTTGAGGAAGGTGGATTTGCCCGTGCCGGGGCGTCCCTTGAGAAAATAGCGGCGCCTCAGGCCTGCCGTCACGCTGGGAATGTGGTCGACGGAGCCGTAGGCCGTGGCCGCTCCGAAGAAGCGCTCGACGACGCTGCCGCCGCCCGGCTGCACGGAGCGCTTCCCGCCGAGGAGCTTCTCGCAGGTTTCATCTGCGAGCTCGTCGACGGCGGCAAAGCTCAGGTTCTCAATGTAATACTTTTCCCACTCGTCATGGACGACGCGCGCTTCGCCGAAGAGCTCCCAGGCGGCGCGCAGGCTGGCGCGCGTCTCGCTGAGCGTCTCATCCTCGAGGGCGGCCAGCGCCGAGAACGCCCCCGGCCGCCATGTCTGGCGGTTGAGGACGCCGGCGGAGCGGTCCGGGAGAATGAGGCCCATCGGGCGGTTTGTCAGGCAGTGGTGGATGATCTC
>CALWRP010000102.1 GCA_944383955.1 uncultured Clostridia bacterium | reverse complement strand
CCACGCCGTACTCCTCGCGGATCTTCTCCTCGTCGTAGACCGTCACCTGGGGCTGTCCCATTTTTGTGGTGGCCAGGCGCACCGTCACGCCCTCGCCGACAAGCTGCAGGCTGTCGCGGTCGCCGGTGGCGATGACGCACTGCGCCCCCTCCTCGCGGCAGACGCGGGCGAAGGTGCCGAGAATATCGTCGGCCTCGAAGCCGTCGCACTCCACGAGGCGGTAGCCGAGCAGCTGCAGCAGCTCCTTGAGGTTCGGAAGCTGCTGGGCCAGCTCCTCCGGCATGCCCTTTCGCGTCGCCTTGTAGCCCGCATACGCCTTGTGGCGGAAGGTGGGGGCCTTGCGGTCGAAGGCGATGGCGACGGCGTCCGGCTCCGTCTCGGCGCGCAGCCGCTGCAGCATCGTCAGAAAGCCGTAGATGCCGTTTGTGTAGAGACCGTCCTTCGTGGTGAGAATCCGGATCCCGTAAAAGGCGCGGTTCAAAATGCTGTTGCCGTCCAATATCAAAAGCTTCATGATTCACACTCCGTTCAGCGGGGCTCCTCGCCGGAGCTCCCAAAAAATCGCGCTGCTCTTAGGATACCACACTCGCGGGGAAAAATGAAGGGATTGTTCGCCCTTCACAGCCCGCTTTCCCGGCGGCGCTTCACGGCTTGTCCTGCGGCTCGCCGGTTTCCCCTCGGTCTCCGGGGCTCTCGTTCTTCTCCTCTTCCCTGTGCCGCGCGCACCCGGCGCAGGAGGCGCAATCCCCCGTGCACCCGCCGCAGCCGCGGCTGCGAAAGCGCAGCGCCAGCACGAGCAGGACAGCCAGGACGGCGAGCAGCGCCCAGTCTGCCGGGCTCATGCGCCCGCCTCCTCAGAAAAAGCCCGCGTTTCTCCACGCATGGCGTCTCCTCCTCTTTTCAATTTACTGCTTTCATTGTAAAAGCCTCCCAATGCGTTGTCAAGGCGCGGGAGGTTTTGGCGAAATTGCGAGAACCCTCGGCGAGGGGGAAAACCATGTTGTTTTTTGGGCGCGCGGAGAGTATAATAATCAGATGAGCCACAAGAACAAAACATGAGGAGGCGCCTCGTTTTGAGTACGACATCTGTCCCGGATTTCATTCCGGTGCTGCTTGGCAGCGATATGAACGTTTACGGCATGGCCCGCTCGTTCCATGAGGCCTACGGGATCAAGAGCGTGGCCGTGGGAAAGGGGATGCTTGGCGCGACGATGCACAGCCGCATCGTCTCCGTGGAGGCGGTGGAGCCGAACCTCGAGGACGACAAGGTCTTCGTCGACACCCTGCTGAAATTTGCGCAGCGCTACCCCGGCAAAACGCTGCTGCTCGTTCCCTGCGGCGACAACTACATCAAGCTCCTGGTGCGCAACCAGGACAAGCTGCGCGGCGCGTACCGCTTTGAGTGCATCGACGAGCCGCTTCTGATGCGCCTGAGCATCAAGGAGAGCTTTTACCAGGTCTGCGAGGAGCACGGCTTCGCCTTCCCGAGGACGACGACCTGCTCGTTTGAAAACTACAAGGGCATCGAGCTGCCGTTCGACTTTCCCGTCATCATCAAGCCGAGCAACTCCGTGGCCTACTGGAACTGCCGCTTCCCGCACAAAAAGAAGGTCTTCGTCGCCCAGAACCGCGGGGAGTTCGACGCGATTCTCGACGCGATCTACGGCTCCTCCTACAAGGATCACCTGATTTTGCAGGAGTTCATCCCCGGCGACGACAGCGGCATGCGTGTGATGAACTGCTACTGCGGGCGCGACCGCAAGGTCAAGCTCATCGCGCTCGGCCACACACTGCTCGAGGAGCACTCGCCCGAGGGCATCGGCAGCTACGCGGCCATCATCAGCTCGCGCGACGACGCGCTCTCCGAGCAGATGAAAAGCTTCCTCGAGGGGATTGGCTACGTCGGCTTCGCCAACTTCGACATGAAGCATGACCCGCGCGACGGCAAATACAAGCTCTTCGAAATGAACCTGCGCCAGGGCCGCAGCAGCTTCTTTGTGACGGCCGCCGGCTACAACCTGGCGAAATGGCTGGTGGACGACGTGATTCTGCAGAAGGACATGCCCCTCACCATCGCCGACAACCGCGTGCTGTGGAGCATCATCCCCAAGGACGTCATCTTCCACTATGTGCAGGACGAGTCCCTCAAGGCGGAGGCCAGACAGCTGATCCGCGAGGGCAAATACATCCAGTCGATGCGCTACCCGGCGGACACCTTCCGCAAGCGCTTCGTACAGTTCCATTTGAGCCAGATCAACTACCGCAAGAAATATAAAATGTGCTTCGGCAACAAGAGCCTTCGCGACTGAGGGCGGAAAGGACAGCGCACATGCAGGAGAATATTCTGGGAATCATCGGCGGGCTCGGCCCGATGGCGACCGCCTACTTTCTCGAGCTGACCGTGAAGATGACGGCGGCCTACCGGGATCAGGATCACCTGCGGGCCGTCCTCATGGAAGCGCCCGACATCCCCGACCGCACGGCGCACATTCTCGACCGCTCGAAGCCCTCTCCCCTGCCCGCTCTCACCGGCTACGCCAAAAAACTGGAGGCCCTCGGCTGCGGCTGCATCGCGATCCCCTGCATCACCTCGCACCACTTCTTCCCCGAGCTGCAGCGGGCGATCTCGATCCCCCTTCTCAACATCGTGGAGGAGACGGCCCGCCACCTGCGGGAAAACGGCGTGCGCACGGCAGGCGTGATGGCGACGACCGGCACGGTGCGCACACAGCTCTTCCAGCGCGCGCTGGCACAGGAGGGCGTCGGCTGCGTGCTGCCGGACGGCGCACACCAGGAGATGGTGATGCGCGTCATCTACGACGACGTGAAGGCGGGCCGCCCCGTGGAGGAGGACGTCTTCGGCGAGGCCGCCGCGCACCTGCGGGCAAACGGGGCCGAGTGCCTCATCCTGGGCTGCACGGAGCTCTCGCTCGCCAACCGCGACCGTCCGCTCGGCCCCGGCTGCCTCGACGCGCTGGAGGTGCTCTCCCGCGCCGCCGTGCTGGCCTGCGGCAAGCCGCTTCGCCCCGCCTACCATTGTCTGATTACGCGATAAGCGCCGGAGCTTCCGGCTTTTCGTTAGCGAAAGGAAGGATACCATTTGTGTGGATTTGCAGGCTTTTTCACGAACGGCTGGGGCGGTGACCGCGAGGCCGTGATTCGGGACATGGCGGACCGCATCCGCCACCGCGGCCCCGATCAGGACGACTACTATGTGGACGCGGACATCGCGATGGGCTTCCGCCGCCTGAGCATCATCGACCTCGAGGGCGGCAGCCAGCCGATCCTCAACGAGGATGGCTCGAAGGTGCTGACCTTCAACGGCGAGATCTACAATTTCCAGGAGCTGCGGCAGGAGCTGCTGAAGGCCGGCCACGTCTTTAAGACCTCCACGGACAGCGAGGTGCTCCTGCACGGCTACGAGCAGTGGGGCGAGGACGTGCTGCAGCGCCTGCGCGGCATGTTCGCCTTTGTCATCTGGGACAGCACGGAAAAAAAGCTGTTCGGCGCGCGCGACATCTTCGGCATCAAGCCGTTCTACTACTATCAGCACAACGGCGACTTCTTCTACGGCTCCGAGATCAAGAGCTTCCTCGCGCACCCGGGCTTCGTCAAGGAGCTCAACGAGGAGCGGCTGCCGGAATACCTGTGCTACGAATACATCCCGAACGAGGAGACCATGTTCCGCCATGTGTATAAGCTCCTCGGCGGGCACTGCTTCACCTATCAGAACGGGAAGCTCTCCATCCGCCGGTACAATGAGATCGCCTACCATATCGACGAAAAGCCGACGCTCGAGGAGTGGGAGCAGCGCATCACGGACGCCTTCTCTGAGAGCGTGCTCGCACACAAGATCGCGGACGTGGAGGTGGGATGCTTCCTCTCCTCCGGCGTGGACTCGAGCTACGTGGTCAAGGAGGTCAGCAAGACGGCGGACGGGATCAAGACCTTCTCCGTCGGCTACGCGGAGGAGAAATACAGCGAGCTGCCCTACGCGCAGGATTTCAGCCGCGCCGTCGGCGTGCCGAACATCAGCAACAAGGTGAGCGCCGACGAGTTCTTCGACGCCGCCTCGATCATCCAGTATTACCTCGACGACCCGATGCCGAACCCTTCGGAAATCCCGCTCTATTTCCTCGCCCAAAACGCGGCGAAGTATGTGAAGGTGGTGCTCTCCGGCGAGGGCGCGGACGAGCTCTTCGGCGGCTACCCGATGTATCTCGCGGGCATGCACTTCGACCATTACGCCCACCGCGTGCCGCGCCCGCTGCGCCGCGCCGCCGGGGCCCTGGCCTCGAAGCTGCCGGCCTTCAAGGGCAAGAATTTCCTCGTGCGCGGCGCGATGGAGCCGTATCAGCGCTACATGCGCAGCAACTATGTCTTCACCCGGGACAACGTGAACCGCTTCCTGAAAAAGAATTATCACCCGAAGGATCCCGTCGACTACGTGAAGCCCTACTTCGACAAGGTGAAGGAGCTGGACGAGCCGACGCAGCTGCAGTATGTCGACATTCACATCTGGATGCTCTACGACATTTTGCAGAAGGCCGACCGCATGAGCATGGCGAACTCCCTCGAGCTGCGCGTGCCCTTCCTGGACAAAAAGATCCTCGCCCTGGCCACGCAGATCCCCTCCCGCTACCGCGTGCACGGCGATGTGACAAAGGTGGCCCTGCGCGGCGCGGCGATCAAGCAGATCCCGGAGCGCACGGCGAACAAGAAAAAGCTCGGCTTCCCGGTGCCGCTCAATGACTGGCTGCGCCAGGACAAGTATTATGAGATGGTGAAAAAGGCCTTCGAGAGCGACGTTGCCGCCGCCTACTTCAACCAGGAGGCCATCCTCAAGCTTCTCGACGGCCACAAGGCCGGCGAAAATCACATGCAGCCCATCTGGAGCATCTATTCCTTCCTGCTCTGGTATGACGAATTCTTTGTGAAGCGCTGAACCTGAATCGAGTAGGAGGCTACCCATTAGTTGAGTAGCCGACCTCTCACACCACCGTGCGTACCGTTCGGTACACGGCGGTTCAACCGCATAAGTGCAAGTTACGAATCTGCTCGTATTGGGCCGGAAA
>CALWRP010000101.1 GCA_944383955.1 uncultured Clostridia bacterium | reverse complement strand
AAGGTTGTGTGGAGAAAAGTACAGGAGTGCGACGCCATCCGGAAAAAGACGCTTCGCTGTTTTTCCTGCCTTTTTCAGTGCTTCGCGATGGGATCCGATCACCGGCAGCTGAGTGGTCGGGGCTCTGCCCCGCGCCCCGCCGGGTCTACGCTCCCGCTTCGGGTGCCGTGTGCCGGTGGCACACATTAAGGCACCGACCGAAGCGGCAGCGGAGACCGGCGCCTTGATTGTGTGCCACTGGCACACGGCGCCCTTTGAAAAGGCGGGCGAAACTTTCACGTTCGCACGCTTTTCCCCCGCAGCCTCATTTCCTCACAGCCGAGGTCCCCTTCTCCCGCAAATACGTACTCTCCAGATCCGCCAGATGCAGCTTCACCGCCAGCGGATAGCGCTCGTATGCCTGGCTGATGGCAAAGCTGCCGCCACGCGCCGCTTCGTCAAAGCCGCCCATGTGCCAGCGGATCGCCATCGCCTCGCTCGTCTTCAACCGCAGGAACCGCTCGATGAGAAAGACCGATTTCTCCCCGTGGCCATAGGGGAAGCTGTCCTCTACAATGTAGATGCTCTTCTTCTCCCAGGCTCCCGTCGCCTCGTTCTTCACGTTGCGGAAGCTTTCTTTGTAGAACTGCGCCTTGCATACGTCGTGAAGCAGCGCGCAGACCGCAAAGCTCTCCTCGCTGTCCTTCCCTTCTTCAAAGTAGCGCTCGCGCATCGTGCGGTATACGCTCACGCTGTGCTGCACCAAGCCCCCCGGACAGGCGCAGTGGAATTTGCTGCTCGCCGGGGCGGTGAAGAAGTCTGTCTTTTGCAGCCATTCCAGCAGGGCGGCGCCGCCCTCTCTGCGGATTTTTTCCTGGTAGATCGCGATAAACTCTTCCTTGCAGCCCATCTCTCTCACACCGAGCTCAGCACGAGCTCCAGCCTCCCTTTCACAGTGTAGCCGCCAAACCCGGCGGGCAAAAACCAGCTCTCGCCCTTGCGCAGCGCACGGCTGCCGCCCGGCCAGCGCAGCTCTCCCTCGCCCCCGAGGATGAGCAGCGAGTGAAAGCTCGTCTCGTCCGCGCACAGCGCCGTCTCGCCGTCGACGTCGAGCAGGCTCGCGGTGAAGTAGTCGCATGTGCCCAGAAGCGTGCGCACCGCGTCTCCCTCGCGGCAGGGGGCGGCGGCCGGGCCGGGCTCGCGCTCCGGCGGCGCGAGGCGCGTCACGTCCAGCGCCTTCTCCACGTGCAGCTCGCGCGGCTTGCCGTCTGCCCCCACCCGGCCGAAATCATAGACGCGGTAGGTCGTGTTCGAATTCTGCTGAATCTCGGCTATCAGGATGCCCGCGCCGATGGCGTGCAGCGTGCCCGCCTCGATGAAGAACACGTCGCCCTTCTTCACCGGCACGGAGCGGCAGACGTCGAGCAGGGTGTTGCCGCGGATGTGGGCGGCGAATTCCTCCCGCGAGAGCGGCCGGTTCACGCCGTAGAGAAGCCGCGCGCCCTCTCTGGCGTCGACGACGTACCACATCTCCGTCTTGCCGTATTCGCCCTCCACGCGCAGGGCGTACTCGTTGTCCGGGTGCACCTGCACCGAGAGGTCCTGCTCCGCGTCGATGAGCTTGATGAGCAGGGGGAAGCTCGCAAACGGCTCGCAGTGCGTGCCGAAAACCTGCCTGCCCTCCCGCGCTGCGTATTCCTCCAGCGTCAGCCCCGCAAAGGGCCCGCCTTCAACGACGCTCGGGCCGTCCTTGTGGCACGAGAGCTCCCAGCTCTCTCCCACCTTGGCAAGGTCCGTCTCCTTGCCGAATTCCTCCTTGAGTCTGTGCCCGCCCCAGAGATAATCCTTGAGCGGCGCCCTGAGCTTGAGCGGTTCCATCTTCCTCGTTTCCTCCTTTGTCTTTCTCCCGCTCCCCTGCCCGCGGACGGCGGAGAGAGGGCGGGCGCGCCGGTGTGCGCCTCCTGCGGGCCGCGGCCCTGTGCGCGGGGCTCACACCGTCATATATTTTCTTCCCGAGACCGTCCAGGCCTTGCACTCCTCAGAGAGCGGCGTGCGCTCGATGGAGAAGACCGCGGCCGCGAACGGGGCCAGCCGCACGCGCACGCTGGCCGGGCTGCCGTGGCAGGGGATCGGGAAGGACGCGAGCGGCGCAGCGTTCACCACGCCCCCGCCGCCCCAGCGCGTCTCGTCGCTGTTGAGCACCTCGCGCAGCAGAGAGCGGTCCTCGCAGCCGAGCAGCATGCCCTCGAGCGGCTCCGGGGTGAAGTTGAGCACCACGGCCAGGCTCTGCCCGCCCGCCGTGCGGCGGTAGGCGTACACGCCGCCGTTCTCCGTCTCGCCCACGCCCGTGGGCAGCCAGCGGAAGCAGGCCGCGTCGTATTCCTTTTCATAGAGGGCCGGGCTCTCCCCATACAGCCTGCCCAGCTCGCTGAAAAAGCGGCGGAAGGCGTCGTGGGCCGGGTAGCGCAGCAGCTCCCAGTCGAGCTCGCGGCCCTCGTCCCACTCGCGGAAATGGGCGAGCTCGTTGCCCATGAAGTTGAGCTTCTTGCCCGGGTGGGTGAACATGTAGGTGTAGAGCGCGCGGCACTGGGCGAATTTTTCCTCATAGGAGCCGTAGAGCTTGTCGAGGATGGTGCGCTTGCCGTGCACGTTCTCGTCGTGCGAGAGGGCCAGCACATAGAGCTCGCGGTAGAAGTAGTCCATCGAGAAGGTGAGCTTGTGATACTGCCCGCGGCGCGCCTCGAAGGGCTGCGAGAGGAACTCGAGCGTGTCGTGCATCCACCCCATGTACCATTTGTAGTCGAAGCCGAGCCCGCCGTACTCCACGGGGGCCGTCACCTTGGGGAAGCTGCTCGAATCCTCCGCGATGAGCATCACGTCGCCGTACAGGCGCTTGAGGCCGTCGTTCATGTGCTTGAGGAAGCTGACGGCCCCGGCGTTGATGCCGCGGTCGCGGTTGCCCTGCCAGTAGAGCACGTTGGGCACGGCGTCCACGCGCAGGCCGTCGGCGTGGAATTCGCCGATCCAGTAGGCGGCCGCCGATTGCAGGAAGCTGCGCACCTCTCCGCGGTAGAAGTTGAAGTTGCACGAGCCCCATTCGCTGTAGGTGACGTCCTGCTCCGGGTATTCGTAGAGGCGGGTGCCGTCGAAGTTCGCCAGGGCGTAGTCGTTGACGACGAAGTGCGCCGGCACGAAGTCGAAGATGACGCCCACGCCCGCCGCGTGCAGCTCGTTGACAAAATAGCGCAGGTCGTCCGGCGTGCCGTAGCGCGAGGTGACGCTGAAATAGCCGCTCACCTGGTAGCCCCACGAGGCGTCGAGCGGGTGCTCCATCACGGGCAGCAGCTCCACGTGCGTGAAGTGGTTTTCGCGCAGATAGGCCGGCAGCAGCTCCGCCAGCTCGCGGAAGGAGAGGTATTCCCCGTCCGGCTTCCTGCGCCAGGAGCCCGCGTGCAGCTCGTAGATGTTCACCGTCATGTCGTAGCTCGGGCAGCGCGCGCGCACGAAGGCCTCGTCCGTGAAGCGGAAGCGGCTCCTCCCCACAAGGCGCGAGGCCGTCTTCGGCCGCAGCTCCGCGGAGAAGGCGTAGGGGTCGGCCTTGTCGAGCACGCGCCCGTCCCTCTGGTAGACGCGGAATTTATAGAGCTGGCCCGCGCGGGCCCCGGGCGCGAAGGCGCTCCAGATTCCGCCCGTGTCGCGCTCCATCTGCGCGCCCTGCCACTCGTTCCAGTCTCCGATGAGCTCCACCTTCTCCGCGCCTGGGGCGAAGACGCGGAAGACAAAGCCGTCCCGTTCCTCGTGAGCACCGAAATAAGAGTGGGCGTCAAAGCTGGCACCGGTGTAAAACTCGTCCAACAGCATCGTCCGGTCCTCCTGTTCCTGATAGATACGTCCTCCCGGCGGCGGGCCTCGCCTCCGGGGGCGCTTTGTTCCCTCATTGTATCACATTTTTCCGGGCAGGTAAACAAAGCAAATCCACTGTTTTCATTAAATTCACACAAACGGAGGGCAAAACACCGCAGAGCCCCTCCCCGCGCCGCCCCAAACAGCCGCCTCCCCTTCCAAAAAGGCGAAAATTGGAAAATACGCACGAAAAGCCATTGCTTTCTGTTTCCGTTCAGGATATAATGAACACAAACGGCCACACACTATCATGTATGGGAGGTTGTATTTTTTATGAAGCTGCCGCGTTATTTTGAGGACCCGGCTACTTTGCATGTCGGCACGGAGCCAAACCACGCCTATTTCATCCCCTTCAAGGAGGAGGGCATGGCCCGCCTGGGCGACCGCCTGCTCTCCGAGCGGCTGACGCTGCTCAGCGGCGAATGGAGCTTCGCCTATTATCCGAACCGCTTCGAGGTTCCGGAGCGCTTCATGGACCCCGATTTTGACGACGCCGCGTTCGACGTCATTCCCGTGCCGAGCTGCTGGCAGATCCTCGGCTACGACAGGCACCAGTACACCAACGTCCGCTTCCCCTTCCCCTATGATCCGCCCTATGTGCCGGAGGAGAACCCCTGCGGCGCGTACCGCACCGTCTTCACGCTCAGCGAGGACCAGTGCGCGGAGCGCAACTACCTGCACTTCGAGGGCGTCGACTCCTGCTTCTATGTCTGGATCAACGGAAAGTTTGTCGGCTACAGCCAGGTGTCGCACTCCACGAGCGAGTTCGAGGTGACGGACTATGTCGCGCCCGGCGAGAACCAGCTCTCCGTGCTGGTGATGAAGTGGTGCGACGGCAGCTATCTGGAGGACCAGGACAAGCTGCGCATGAGCGGCATTTTCCGCGACGTCTATCTGCTGACGAGGCCGCAAAATCACATCCGCGACTTCACGGTGCGCACGCCCGTGGAGGACGACTATAAAACCGCGCGCATCGACGTCTCCTTCGAGTGGACGGGCGACCCGGCGGAGACCGTCTGCACCCTCTACAGCCCGGACGGCGAGGAGCTGGCGAAGGCCTCCGCGGAGAACGGGGCCGTCTCCTTCCCGCTTGCAGACGCCGTGCTGTGGAACGCCGAGCAGCCGAACCTCTATCAGCTCGTCATCCGCACCCCCGGCGAGGTCATCTGCCAGGACGTGGGCGTGCGCCGCATCGAGATCCGCAACGCGACGCTCCTGTTCAACGGCGTCGCCATCAAGCTGCGCGGCACGAACCGCCACGACAGCGATCCCTTCGTCGGCTACGCCGTGGACGAGGAGAAGCTCCTCACCGACCTGGCGCTGATGAAGCAGCACAACATGAACGCCATCCGCACCAGCCACTATCCGAACTCCCCCTGGGCCACGCAGCTTTACAGCCGCTACGGCTTCTATGTGATTGACGAGTCCGATATCGAGATGCACGGCACCGTCACCGTCTATCTCAAGGACATGCCGTTCCGCTATGCCTACAACAGCTATCTGACGGAGGACCATATCTACGGCTCGCTCTGCCACGACAAGCGCTTCGAGGCCGCGGTGCTCGACCGCGTGCAGCGCAACGTGGAGCGCGACAAGAACTGCGCCGGCGTGCTGATGTGGTCACTCGGCAACGAGTCCGGCTACGGCCCGAACATGGAGAAGGCCGCCGCGTGGATCAAGTCTGTGGACAACGAGCGCCTCGTGCACTATGAGGGCAGCATCTATGAGATGGTGGGCCACACGAACGATCTGAGCAACATCGACGTTTACAGCCGCATGTATCCGCCGATGGACAATGTCGAGCACGTGTGCACCGACGACGAAATGCAGAAGCCCTTCGTGCTCTGCGAGTTCACCCACGCCATGGGCAACGGCCCCGGCGATATCGAGGATTACTTTGAGCGCCTGTACCGCTACGACAAGTTCGCGGGCGGCTTTGTGTGGGAATGGTGCGACCACGCCGTGTGGATGGGCCGCACGCCGGACGGCCGCGACAAATACGGCTACGGCGGCGACTTCGGCGAGTTCCCGCACGACGGCAACTTCTGCATGGACGGCCTGGTCTATCCGAACCGCACGCCGCACACCGGCCTGCTGGAGTGGAAGAACGTGGCCCGCCCGGCCCGCACCTATCTGAGAGACGGCGCCTTCTTCCTGCACAACTATCTCGACTTCACGAGCCTGGGCGGCTATCTGACGATGGAGTATGAGCTCACGCAGAACGGCGCTGTGGTGCAGTCCGGCGAGCTCGAGGTGCCGGATCTTCCCGCGCACGGGGAAGCGGAAATCGCCATTCCCTACACGCTGCCCGATTCCGGCACGTGCTGCCTGAATCTCTATTACCGCCTGGCCGGGGAGGACGACTTCCGCGAGGCCGGCTATCTGCTCGGCTTCGATCAGTTCATCCTGCGCGAGGAGCCCGCCGCCTTCGCCGCCGGCCCGGCCCAGAAGCTGAGCGTGCGCGAGACGGAGCGCCTCTTCATCGTGGAGGGCGAGAGCTTCCGCTATGTGTGGAACCGCCTGACCGCGACCTTCGAGAGCATCACCGCAGACCAGATCGCCTTCCTCGAGAAGCCGATGGAATGGAACATCTGGCGCGCCCCCACAGACAACGACCGCAACATCCGCCGCGAGTGGGAGAAGGCCGGCTACGACAGAAGCTCGCCGCGCGTGTATGAGACCTCTGCGGAGCAGACCGGCGAGGGCGTCGTGCTCAAGGCAAGGCTCTCCCTCTCCGCCATCTATCTGCAGCCCTGCATGAAGCTCGACGCCGTGTGGACCATCCGTCCCGACGGGCGCATTCTGGCGAACATCCATGTGGACCGCACGCCGGAATTCCCCTATCTGCCGCGCTTCGGCCTGCGCATGTTCCTGCCGCGCGCCTTCAACGACGTCGGCTATTTCGGCTACGGCCCGTTCGAGAGCTATGTCGACAAGCGCCGCGCCTCGATGCTCGGCAGGTATGAGACGACGGTCGCCGCGGAGCACGAGGACTACCTGCGCCCGCAGGAGAACAGCAGCCACTGCGGCTGCTCGCACCTCTCGCTCGCGAACCCGGACGGCGGCTGCCTGGAGGCCGTGGGCGACTCCTTCTCCTTCAACACCTCCGTCTACACGCAGGAGGAGCTGACGGCCAAGGCGCACAGCTACGAGCTCGAGCCCTGCGGCTCCACCGTCCTGTGCCTCGACTACCGCCTCTCCGGCATCGGCTCGAATAGCTGCGGCCCGCAGCTGCTCGAGCAGTATCAGCTCAACGAGGAAAGCTTTGACTTTACCGTGGAGCTCCGCCCCGGCAAATAACCCTTTCTCCTGCGCCGGATGGGCGCTTCGGTTCCCTTCCGGTCTTCTCACGAATGAATGAATAAGCCCCGTACCGAAACGGCTTCCAGTGCCGGTCGATACGGGGCTTTCCTTTTCTTTTTCGGGAAGCTTATCCCTTGCAGCTGTCTGAACGCGAACACCGATTTCACGCTGCGCTTGAGGAGAACACAGGATATTCGCTTTCCGTCATTCTCTGTGTTTTCTTCCACGAGCGCACCCCTGCTCTGCACAGTTAATTTGATTTAATCGTGCCGCTTGCATGAGATCGTTTCGATGGTAAGCTTGATCACTGCAACCGCGTCGATCTCATATGCTGAAAAGCTCCAGTTTTCCCTTTGGGTATAATGGCTCATCAGCAATCGAAGGGCATATTCCTTTTCAGCAGACTCCTCTACGAGCTCCGCGCAGCCGGATCCCATTACGCTGTGGAACCGAAAGGAATAGTCGCAGGCTCGTGCCCCTGCGTTGACCGCATGGTTTGTATCCAGTTCAAAGGCTGCGTGTCCGTTTTTCAGAATCAGGTCAATCTTTCTTCCTTCCCGGGCACTGTGAAAATAGAAAACACCCGCATTTCTGTCATAACCAAAATTGAGCGGAACAATATAGGGCTCTCCTTCGTCGCAAAAACCAAGGCGGCAGCAATCACACGATTCAATGATATCATCGATACAATCGCGGTTTGTAATCTCCCTGTCCTTTCGTCTCATGCGTTCTTTCTCTCCTCCAGTTTTTCCGAGCTGTTTTTATCTTTCGAATCCTGCTTTTATGCCTCTCTGTGTTCAAGCATAGAAAAACGGGATCTGCGGGTTCCCGCAGATCCCGTTTGGCATGGCGGTCGTTACAGAGTGCCGAAAATCCTGTCTCCCGCGTCTCCGAGGCCGGGGACGATGTAGCCGATCTCGTTGAGGCGCTCGTCGACGGCGGCGCAGTAGACCTGCACGTCCGGGTGGGCCTTGGTGAGGGCCGCGATGCCCTCGGGCGCGGCGATGATGCACATGAACTTGATGGCCTTCGGGTGGCTGCGCTTGATGATGTCGATGGCGTCCACCGCGGAGCCGCCGGTGGCGAGCATCGGGTCGAGGACAATCACCTCGCGGCTCTCGATGTCCTGCGGCAGCTTGTGGTAGTACTCCACCGGCTGGAGCGTCTGATGGTCGCGGTAGAGGCCGATGTGGCCGACCTTCGCGGCCGGGATGAGGGTGAGCACGCCCTCCACCATGCCGAGGCCTGCGCGCAGAATCGGCACGAAGGCCAGCTTGCGCCCGGCGATGACCTTCGTGACGGCCTTGCCCATGGGCGTCTCGATCTCCGTCTCCTCCAGCGGCAGGTCGCGGGTGGCCTCGTAGCACATCAGCGTGGCAATCTCGCTCACCAGCTCGCGGAACTCCTTGGCGCCCGTCTCCTTCTTGCGCAGATGCGTCAGCTTATGCTGAATGAGCGGGTGATCCATCACAAAAACCTGATTTTCCATTTTTCTCTCTCCTCTGCCTGTCGTTACATCTCGCCGTTTTCGATCTGGGTGATCTGTCCCACGCGCACGGCGTGGCGGCCGCCGTCGAACGGGGTGTTCAGGTAGATCTCCGCCAGCTTCACGGCCATGGCCTCATCGATCACCCGGCCGCCCAGGCAGAGGATGTTGGAATCGTTGTGGCGGCGCGTCATCTCGGTGCAGAACTCGTTCGTGCACACGGAGGCGCGGATCCCCCTGACCTTGTTGGCGGCGATGCTCATGCCGATGCCGGTGCCGCAGCAGAGAATGCCCTTCTCGCACTCGCCGTCCGCCACGCTGTGGGCCACCGCCGCGGCGATGGGGCCGTAGTTGACGGACTCCTCCGTCATCGTGCCGAAATCGCGGTAGGGAATGCTGTTCTCCTCCAGATACGTTTTGATTGCGTTTTTGAGCGCGAAACCGCCGTGGTCACATCCTAAAGCTATCACTGAAACGTCCTCCCTTTTGCAGCCGCCGCGGCGTTTTCCGCCGGGCGGCCTGTTTTGTGTGTTGATTTATCCCTGCAGGCGTCTTTTGAGCTCCCGCTCCGCCTGCGGCAAACGAAGATAGATGGGCGCGAGCCGGTCCGCCGTCACGGCTTCCCCGCGCGCGAAGGCGGCCAGCGCGGCCTTTGCCGCCCCGCTCGCGCGCTGATACCGCAGCGGCTCCGGCAGCAGAACGGGCGAAAGGCGGGCAAACGCCTCCTTCCCGGCGCAGAGCGCGGCCCCGTCCCCCGCCAGATAGAGCGGTCCGCCGAGCGGCTCGCAGTCCGCCGCGGCCTGCTCCGCAGAGAGGGCCCTGTCCTCCGTGAGGCGCGTGAGCTCCCCGCCGTGCACGCGGAACAGGGCGTTGTACACCTGGCCGCAGCGCGCGTCCATCAGGGCGCAGACGACGCCGTCGAGAAACGTGAGGTTCTGCGCCATCGCCTCCAGCGTGGAGACGCCCGCGCAGGGCTTGCCGAGCGCCATCGCCATGCCCTTCACGCTGGCCACGCCGATGCGCACGCCCGTGAAGGAGCCCGGCCCCGCCGTGACGGCGAAGAGGTCCACGTCCTCAAGCTTCGTCTGCGTGCAGGCGAAGAGGTTCTCCACCATCGGCATGAGCGTCTGGCTGTGGGTGAGCTTTGTGTTGCAGAAAAATTCGCCCAGCAGCTTTCCGTCGTCGAGCAGGGCGGCGGAGCCCGCCACCGCGGTGGACTCCAAGGCTAAAATTCTCATATGCTGTCGATCCCTTTCCCCCGCCGGCGTTCCGGCGGCTGAAACTTGTGCCCGGCGGCGCTTTTCCCCGCCCGCCGCGGTCCTGCGCGGCAGGCGCGGCGCGGGCGGCGGGGCGCTCCCGCCCGCGGGCACTGTGTCAGAGCTCCAGGCCCTCGATGGAGAACACGCGCCGGTCCTCCTCCTCCCCGCGGGAGACGGTGATGCGCACGGCGTCCTGCGGCAGGGCCCCCTCGATGTTCTCGCTCCACTCGATTGCCAGCACGCCGTCGCCGCCGAGGTAATCGAAGAAGCCGGTGGAATACAGGTCGTCCCACGAGGTTACGCGGAACATATCGAAATGATAGAGCGGGATGCGCCCCGCGTGCTCGTGCACCAGGGCGAAGGTGGGGCTGGAAACCTCGCCGCGCACGCCGAGGCCGCGGGCCAGGCCGCGCGTGAAGGCCGTCTTCCCCATGCCCATGGGCCCGAAGAGGGCGAGCACCTCGCCGCCCTTGAGCCGGGCGGCCACCCGCTCGCCGAGCGCCTCCGTCTCCGCGGCGGAATTCGTCACAATCTGCATGACGCCGCCCTCAGAACAGGCCGGAGATGCGGCCGTCCGCGTCCACGTCGATGCGCTGGGCGGCGGGAGCCTTCGGCAGGCCGGGCATCGTCATGATGTCGCCCGCGTAGGCCACCACAAAGCCCGCGCCGTTGGAGAGCCGCAGGTCGCGGATGGTGACGGTGAAGCCCTTCGGGCGGCCGAGCAGCGCCGCGTTGTCCGAGAGCGAATACTGCGTCTTGGCGATGCACACGGGCAGCTTGTCCCCGCCCAGGGCGCGGATATCGGGCAGGGCCTTCTTCGCCGCGGGGCCGAAGGTCACGCCGTCCGCGCCGTAGATCTCTCTGGCGATCGCGGCGATCTTCTCCTCGATCGAAAGGCTGTCCGCATAGAGGGGGGCGAACCGGCGCTGCCCCTCGGTGCGCTCAATCTCGGCCACCACGGTCTTCGCCAGCTCCACGCCGCCTTCGCCGCCCCTGCCGAAAACCTCGGAGAGGGCGTAGGGCACGCCGAGCGAGGCGCAGCAATCGTCGATCACCTGCAGCTCGGCGGCGGTGTCTGTGTGGAAGCGGTTGATGGCCACCACCACCGGCACGCCGAACTTGCGCATATTCTCCACGTGGGCCCTGAGGTTCACAATGCCCTTCTCGAGCGCCTCCACGTTCTCCGCCGCGAGGTCTGCCTTGGCGACGCCGCCGTTATACTTGAGGGCGCGCACCGTGGCGACGACGACCACGCAGTCCGGGGCGAGGCCCGCCAGGCGGCACTTGATATCCATGAACTTTTCCGCGCCGAGGTCGGAGCCGAAGCCCGCCTCGGTGATGCAGTAGTCCGCGAGCTTGAGGGCGAGCTTCGTGGCGCGCACGGAGTTGCAGCCGTGGGCGATGTTCGCGAAGGGCCCGCCGTGCATGATGGCGGGCGTGTTCTCCAGCGTCTGCACCAGGTTCGGCTGGATAGCCTCCCTGAGCAGCGCGGCCATCGCGCCCTCGGCGCCGAGGTCGCGGGCATAGACGGGCCTGCCGTCATACGTATAGGCGATGAGAATGCGGCCGAGGCGCTCCCTGAGGTCCTGCAGGTTCTCAGCGAGGCAGAGAATCGCCATCACCTCGGTGGCGACCGTGATGATGAAGCCATCCTCGCGCGGGACGCCGTTGACCCTGCCGCCGAGGCCGACGACGATATTGCGCAGGGCGCGGTCGTTCATATCGAGGCAGCGCCTGATGAGAATGCGGCGCGGGTCGACGCCGAGGTCGTTGCCCTGCTGCAGGTGGTTGTCGAGCATGGCGCAGAGCAGATTATTTGCGGAGGTGATGGCGTGCATATCGCCCGTGAAATGCAGGTTGATATCCTCCATGGGCACGACCTGCGCGTAGCCGCCTCCCGCGGCGCCGCCCTTCACGCCGAACACCGGCCCCAGCGAGGGCTCGCGCAGGGCGATGATCGCCTTTTTGCCGATCTTCGCCATCGCCTGGCCGAGGCCGGCGGTGGTGGTGGTCTTTCCCTCGCCCGCGGGGGTGGGGTTGATAGCGGTGACGAGGATCAGCTTCCCGTCCTTCTCCCGCTCCATGCGGGCGAACAGGGCCTCGTTGAGCTTGGCCTTATAGCGGCCATAGGGCTCGAGCTCCTCCCCGCGGATACCGAGCCCGGCGGCAATGGCGGTGATTGGCTGCAGCGCGGCCTGCTGCGCAATCTCGATGTCTGTCATCATGCTTTCGTTCCTCCGTTTCCGCGGCCGGCGCGATGGAAGCGCCGCCCGCCTATCCAAGTTCCGCTCCCGAGCCGGGCGGCGGGTCCTCCTCCCGGCCGCCGCAGTGGAAGCTTTCGTCAAACTTTTCTTATTATAGCACAAACCTTTCCCGGAGAGAAGAGGGTCGGGGGATATTATTCGCCGCGAGGGGCGGTCTGCGGCAGAGCTGAAAAAGGGCAAAACATGAAAGTTTCGCCCGCCTTTTCAAAGGGCGCCGTGTGCCGGTGGCACACAAACAAGGCGCCGACCGGAGCGGAAGCGGAGACCGCGGCGTGCCGGTGGCACGCGAATTAGCGCCGACCGGAGCGGGAGCGTAGACCCGGCGGGGCGCGGGGCGCGGTGTGCCGGTGGCACACGAATTAGCGCCGACCGAGCCGGCAGGCGAGACCAGAGCCCCGACCACTTAGCTGCCTCAGATCTTATCGCGAAGCCAGGATATTTCCAGCACCGAGCCGCTGAAGCGTCGGTTTCCGGTGCTGCGCACCGCAAACTGATGCTTCAGACGCTGCATCCGGTCTCGCCGGATGCAGCCAAAACAGCACGAAGCGTCTTTTTCCGGACGGCGGCGCACTCCTGTACTTTTCTCCACACGACCTTTTTCGACAAGCTCAAAGGCGCGGTTCGCTTTCGCGGACCGCGCCTTTTGAAAGAGGGAGGAGGTTTATTCC
>CALWRP010000100.1 GCA_944383955.1 uncultured Clostridia bacterium | reverse complement strand
GCCTGCTGTGCATGCCGAACACGAAGCCCGCCGTCGACACGCCGGAGACGGTCCGCTATATTCTGGAGAGGGCGGAGCGCGCCGACTCGCGCGTCTATGTAGCCGCCGCCATCACGAAGGGCCTCGGCGACGCTTCGGACCTCTGCGACCTGGAAGCGCTGCGCGCGGCGGGAGCCTCCGCCTTCAGCAACGACGGCCGCCCCGTGGTCGATTCCCGGAAGATGGCCGAGGCGCTCCGGACGGCGGCGCGGCTCGGCGTGCCGGTCGTCTCCCACTGCGAGGACCTCTTCCTCTCGGCGGGCGGGCTGATGAACGAGGGGGTTGTCAGCCGGGAGCTCGGGGTGCCGGGCGTTCCGGCGGCCGCGGAGGACTGCGGCACGGCCCGGGAGATCGCGCTGGCCGCCGCCTACGGCGTCCCGGTGCACATTTGCCACGTCAGCACGAAAACGAGCGTGGCCCTGATCCGCGACGCCCGCCGCCGCGGCGTGCAGGTGACGGGCGAGACGGCCCCGCACTACTTTGCCCTCACGGACGAGGAGCTGCGCGGCCGCGACGCGGACAAGCGCATGAGCCCGCCGCTGCGCACCGAGGAGGACCGGCTGACGGTGATCGAGGCGCTGCGCGACGGCACGCTGCAGGCCATCGCCACCGACCATGCCCCGCACACGGCGGAGGAGAAGGCGGACTTCGCGAAGGCGCCCAACGGCAGCATCGGCATGGAGACCTCGCTGGCCGCGGGCCTCACATACCTCGTGAAGCCAGGCCTGCTCACGCTCTCGGAGCTGATCCGTCTGATGAGCACCTCCCCGGCCAGGCTGCTGCATCTGCACGCCGGCACGCTCGCCGAGGGCGCGCCCGCCGACGTCGTCGTCTTTGACCCCGACGAGGTCTGGACGGTTGACCCGGACGCCCTGCACGGCAAGAGCCGCAACGCCGTCTTCAAGGGCCGGGAGCTCACAGGCCGCGTGAAGGCGACCGTCTGCCGCGGCCGCTTTGTCTGGCGCGAGGGCGTCTGACGCGAAACAACAGGAAAACCGACAGCGCCGCCTGTCCGGGCGGCGCTGTCTGAATGAGATGGAGGGTATCGCATATGTCTCTTGACAGAATGATTGAAAAAATTGTGGCGCTGCAAAATCCCACGGTGGCCGGCCTCGATCCGAAGCTCGACTACATCCCGCAGTATCTGCGCGAGGAGGCCTACGCCCGGCACGGCCGGACGCTCGAGGGCGCTGCCGCCGCCATCCTCGCCTACAACAAGGCCCTGATCGACGCTCTGTGCGGGATCGTGCCCGCCGTCAAGCCGCAGGCCGCCTACTATGAGATGTACGGCTGGCAGGGCGTGCGCACCCTGTATGAGACGATCCGCTACGCGCAGGAGAAGGGCATGTACGTCATCCTCGACGGCAAGCGCAACGACATCGGGGCGACGATGGAATCCTACGCCGCCGCGTGGCTGGGCCTCACGCCGGTGGAGGACAGCCTGGAGAAGCCCTTCGGCGCGGACTGCCTGACCGTCAACGGCTATCTCGGCAGCGACGGCATCAACCCGCTGCTCAAGGTCTGCGGCGAGCAGGACAAGGCGATGTTCGTCCTCGTCAAGACCTCGAATCCCTCCTCCGGCGAGCTGCAGGATCAGAAGCTGGAGAGCGGCGAGACGGTCTACCGCGCGATGGGCGCCTTCTGCGAGAAGTGGGGCGGGGAGCTGCCCGGCAAATACGGCTATTCCGGCGTCGGCGCCGTCGTGGGCGCGACGTATCCGTCCCAGCTCGGCGAGCTGCGCGCGGCTAAGCCCTCCACCTTCTTCCTCGTGCCCGGCTACGGCGCGCAGGGCGGCGGCGCGAAGGACGTGGCCCCGGGCTTTGACAAAAACGGTCTCGGCGCGATTGTGAACGCCTCGCGCTCCATTCTCTGCGCCTGGAAGAAGACGAACGCCGCCCCTGAGGACTTCGCGAAGGCGGCCGCCGCGGAGGCCGTGCGCATGCGTGACGATATCATGGGCGAGGTGGGCGAAATCCGCCTGCCGCAGTGAGGTGCGACGTGAAGCAGTACGACGTGCGGCAGTGCCGCGTGACAGACTTTGAACAGCTTACGGCGGACATTTACAGCGCCTGGGTTGACGCGGGAGAGCTCGCCCGCATGGCCAAGCCCGGCCAATTCGCGCAGATCTATGTGCCCGGCAAAACGCTGCGCCGCCCGATCTCCATCTGCGAGGCGGAGGGAGACGCCCTGCGCTTCGTCTTCCAGGTGCGCGGGGAGGGCACGGCCATCCTCTCTCAGACCCGCGCGGGAGATTCCTGGGATATCCTCGCGCCGCTCGGCCATGGCTTTGCCCTCGGCGACACGGGCCGCAGGGTCTGCTTTGTCGGCGGCGGCATCGGCGTGCCGCCCCTCGTCGCGGCGGCCAAGCCCTTCGGGGCCAACGCCACGGTGGTGACGGGCTTCCGCAGCCGCGACGCCGTCATCCTGCAGGACGATTTCGCGAAAAACGGCAACCGTGTGATCCTCGCCACGGACGACGGCTCCGCGGGCCGCCACGGCCTGGTGACGGAGTGCCTGCCGGACGACTGCGAGGCGATCTTCGCCTGCGGCCCCACCCCCATGCTGCGCGCCCTGGCCGCCGAGGCCGAAAAGCGCGGCATCGAGTGTCAGCTTTCGCTGGAGCAGCGGATGGCCTGCGGCGTGGGCGCGTGCCTCGGCTGCGCCGTAAAGCTCAAAACGGAGGACGGCGGCTGGCGGCACGGACATGTGTGCAAGGACGGCCCCGTCTTCGACGCGCGGATCGTCGCGTTTGACTGAGAGGAGGAGCGAACATGGCGGATTTGAAAGTGAATGTGGCCGGCGTCGCGCTGGCCAACCCTCTGATCGCGGCCTCCGGCACCTTCGGCTTCGGCCGGGAGTACGCGGAATTCTACCCTCTCTCCACGCTCGGCGGCATCTCCTGCAAGGGCATCACGCTGCAGGAGCGCCCCGGCAACCCGCCCCCGCGCATCGCGGAGACGCCCTCCGGCATGCTCAACGCCGTCGGCCTGCAGAATCCCGGCGTCGACCACTTCATTGAGCAGGATCTGCCGTGGCTGCGGCAGCAGGGCACGGCGGTGATCGCCAACATTGCCGGCAACACGCCGGAGGATTACTGCGCGATGGCGGAAAAGCTCTCCGATTCCGGCGTGGACATGATCGAGATGAACATTTCCTGCCCGAACGTCAAGCAGGGCGGCGTGCAGTTCGGCACCTCCTGCGCGGGCGTCGAGTCCATCACGGCGGCGGTGCGCAGGCACTGCAAAAAGCCGCTGATGGTCAAGCTCTCCCCAAACGTTTCCGACATCGGCGAGATCGCCGCGGCGGCGGAGGCGGCGGGCGCGGACGCCATCTCCCTCATCAACACGCTCACGGGCATGCGCATCGATATCCGCACGCGCCGCCCGATCATCCGCAACAACACCGGCGGCCTGAGCGGCCCGGCCGTCTTCCCGGTCGCCGTGCGCATGGTGTGGCAGGCGTCCCAGCGGGTGAAGATCCCGGTGGTCGGCCTCGGCGGCATCGCCGCCTGGCAGGACGCCGTGGAGATGCTGCTCGCGGGCGCGTCGGCCCTGCAGATCGGCACCGTGCTCTTCACGGATCCGTATGCCCCCGTCAAGATCCTGGACGGCCTCAACCGCTTCCTCGACGAGCAGGGCATCGCCTCCGTCACGGAGCTGACCGGCGGCGTTCGCCCCTGGTAAACGAAGGAGGCCGATCGTCTTGGACTATCACTTCTTTCTCCCCGTCCGCCTGCTCTGCGGGCAGGACGCTGTGCGCCGGAACGCGGCCCGCTTCGCCGGGCTCGGCAGGCGCTGTCTGCTGGTGACCGGCCGCTCCGCCGCCAAAAAGAGCGGGGCCTTCGCCGACGTGACTGCCGCCCTCGATGAGGCCGGGGTAGCCTGGCGCGTGTTTGACGAAATCGGCGCGAACCCGCTGCTTGCGGACTGCGAGCGCGCCGCAAAGCTGTGCGTCTCCTTCGGCGCGGATTTCGTCGCCGGCATCGGCGGCGGCTCGGCGATGGACGCGGCCAAGGCCGTGGCCCTGCTGGCCGCCAACCCGGGGCTGGACGTCTACGCGCCCGCTGGTTCACGCAGGCCCGCCCTGCCGATCGTCCTGGTGGGCACGACGAGCGGGACGGGCAGCGAGGTCAGCGCCGTCTCCGTGCTCACCGACCGCGCGGGCCGCAAGCGCTCGATCAAGGGCGACGATCTCTATGCGGCCCTCGCCTTCGGCGACGCAAAATACACCTTCTCCATGAGCCGGGAGGAGACGATCTCCACCGGCCTCGACGCCTTCTGCCACGCGATGGAGGGCTACCTCTCCCCACAGTGCGACCCTGTCTCCGCCGCTCTGGCGGAGAGCTGCCTGCCCACGCTGTGGCGCGCCCTTTTCGCCCTGCACGCGGGTGAGGCGCTCACCGGGGAGATGCACGAATCTCTCTACCGCGATTCGCTCACGGCGGGCTTCGTGCTCAACACGCTCGGCACCTCCTATCCGCACCCGCTCGGCTATGTGCTGACGGAGCGCTTCGGCATCCCGCACGGGCGCGCCTGCGCCGTCTTCGCCCCGTCGCTGCTCCGCCTGTCCCTCGATCGCGGCAGCGAGAGCGCAAAGCGGCTGCTCGATCTGCTCGGCGTGCCGCTGCAAACGTTCTCGGAGGTCTTTTTCGCTCTCGCGGACTGCTCCGGCGTGCACCTGACGGACGAGGAGGCCGGGGCGCTGCGGGAACGGCTCACGGGTGTGAAAAACTATGCGAACGTGCCCGGCGGCTTCGACGGGGACCAGGCCGTGACGCTGCTGCGCCGCCTCTTCGGCCGGCAGACGCGGATTCTTCTCGTGCGCCATGGCGAATCTGTAGGCAACGATATGGCGATCTTCCAGGGACACATCGACTGCGACGTGAGCGAGAACGGAAAAAAGCAGCTCGACCTGCTGAGCATCCGCCTGCGCAACGTCCACCTCGACGCGATCGCGACGAGCCCGCTGCTGCGCGCCGTGCGCACGGCGGAGGCGGTCAACCGCTTTCACCAGCTGCCGATCGAGAAATATGACGATCTCATCGAGATCGACGGCGGCGACTACAACGGCACGCTCTGGAGCGAGCTGCCCGTGCGCTTCCCGGAGCAGAACTACAAATGGTATCACGACCCGGCCAACTTCGAGGCCCCGCACGGCGACACCATGCGCGAGGTCTACGAGCGGATCTGGAGAGGTCTGCTGGCCGTGGTGCGCGATCACCGCGGCCAGACGGTCTGCGTCGTCTCCCACGGCAGCGCCATCCGCGACGCCGTCTGCCGGGTGCTCTACGGCACGATCGACCGCCTGGGCGACACGCCGTGGTCTGACAACACGGGCTTTACGACGATTGACTTCGCGGACGACGACACGCCGCGCATTGTGAAGCTCAACGACGCTTCGCATCTCACGCCGGACACGTCGTCGATGGCCAAACAGGATTGGTGGAGCGTATGAAGATTCTGGCAGTGGATCTCGGCAAGGCCCGCACCGGCCTGGCCGTCTGCGACGAGGGGGAGATCCTCGCGAGCCCCGTCGCCGTGATTGCTCAATATAACCGCGAGAAGCTCGCCGACGCGATCGCCGCGAAGGCCGCGGAGCTCGCTGTGGGCGAGCTGGTGGTCGGCCTGCCGCGCAACATGGACGGCAGCGAGGGCGAGAGCGCCCAGGGCGCGCGGGAGTTCGCCGCCGTCCTCGGCGAGCGCACCGGCCTGCCGGTCGTCCTGCGCGACGAGCGCCTGACCACCGTCACGGCGCACGGCTATCTCAATGACACGAACACGCGCGGCAAAAAGCGCAAGGCCGTCGTCGACGCGGTGGCGGCCGTGGTGATCCTGGAGGAATACCTCTCGTTCCGCCGGCAGCAAAAGCGGGCGGAAGAGGGCTGAGCCGCGGGCGGAGCGCTCTGGAAGCGGGGCTTCCGAAGAGGGCCGGGTCCGCGGGCGAATGGCCCCGAAGGGCGCGCGGGCGCGCTCCGGGGCGGAACATGAATCCCGCCCGGAAGGCGGAAGAAGGGGAGAGAAAACAATGGCAACCGTAACACTGGGAAGAACCGGCGTTCAGGTGGAAAAGAACGGCTTCGGCGCGCTGCCGATCCAGCGCATTTCGCTCGGCGACGCGGCTCACCTGCTGCGCAAGGCCTTTGAGGGCGGCGTGCGCTACTTCGACACGGCCCGCAGCTACACCGACAGCGAGGAAAAGCTCGGCGAGGCCTTCGGGGACGGGCTGCGGGAGAAGCTTTACATCGCGACGAAGACGCCCTCGCAGACGGCGGAGGGCTTCTGGCAGGATCTCGAGACGAGCCTGCGCCTGCTGCGCACCGACTATATCGACGTCTACCAGTTCCACAATCCGTCCTTCTGCCCGAAGCCGGGCGACGGCACCGGTCTCTATGAGGCCATGCTCGAGGCGAAGCGCCAGGGGAAGATCCGCTTCATCGGTCTGACGAACCACCGCCTGCCTATTGCGCGAGAGGCGGTCGAGTCCGGCCTGTACGACGTCCTGCAGTTCCCGTTCAGCTACCTCGCGGACGAAAAGGACGTGGCCCTCGTGCGCCTGTGCGCAGAGAAAAACGTTGGCTTTGTGGCGATGAAGGCGCTCTCGGGCGGCCTCATCACGAACTCGGCCGCGGCATACGCGGCCCTTGCGCAGTATGAGAACGTGCTGCCGATCTGGGGCGTGCAGCGCGAGAGCGAGCTCGATGAGTTCCTCTCCTACATTGAGAATCCTCCGGCCCTCACGCCGGAGCTTGCCGCCGTGATCGAGCGCGACCGAAAGGAACTCGCAGGGGACTTCTGCCGCGGCTGCGGCTACTGCCTGCCCTGCCCCGCCGGGATCGATATCCCGACGGCGGCCAGAATGTCGCTTCTGCTGCGCCGCTCCCCGACGGGCAACCTCCTCTCTGAGGAGTCTCAGGAAAAGATGAAGCGCGTGGAAAACTGCATCCACTGCAACCACTGCACCAACCATTGCCCCTATGGCCTCGACACCCCCCGCCTTCTGGCGGCGAACTACGAGGACTACAAGACCTTTCTCAAATAACGGGCTTCCGAAACCGTCTCCGCTTTGGAGCGCTGCCGGCCGGCCCTCTGCCTGCTGAACGCAAAAATCCCGCCTCCCATATCTCGGGGAGGCGGGATTTTTTGGTGCAGACTGAAATCAGCTCACGCCCTGTACTTGTCCACCACGGCCTTCATGTCGTCCCACTGCTTCTCATAGTCGGAGACGAGCTTGAACTGCGTGCGGCAGCGGTCGAGGTTCTGGCCCTCGCGGTGGGTGCGGAAATAGTGGTCGCCCTCGAGGTAGTCGGTCAAGAAGCGGATGCCGCACTCGAGCGTCATCAGCTTTGCGCCCCAGGGCAGATAGTCGAGCTCCGCGTCGGTCAGCGCGCCGGCCGCGCCCTCGAGGTAGCCTCTGGTGTAGACGTCGAAGAGGGAGATATCGAAGTTGACCTTCGAGAGATCGCGCTCGTCCTCCGCGCTGTGGTTCGCGCCGAAGCGGATCGAGTCGCCGAAATCGTTGATCGAGAGGCCCGGCATCACGGTGTCGAGGTCGATGACGCAGATGCCCTTGCCGCTCTCGCGGTCGATGAGCACGTTGTTGAGCTTCGTGTCGTTGTGGGTGACGCGCAGGGGCAGCTTGCCGTCGCGCAGCGCCTGCAGGGCCACGGAGCAGTCCGCCTCACGGGCGGCCACAAAATCAAGCTCGGGCTGCACGTCCTTCACGCGGCCCATCACGTCGGCGGCCACGGCGGCCTTGAGCTTTCTGAGCCGGTCCTCCGTGTCGTGGAAGTGGGGGATCGTCTCATACAGCGTGTCGGCGGGGTAATCCTTGAGCATGCGCTGGAAGTTGCCGAAGGCAAACGCGGAGGCCTCGAAGAGCTCCGGCGTCTCGGCAGCCTGCAGGCATACGGTGTCCTCGATGAAGGGATAGACGCGCCACGCGCCGCCCTCGGCGTCCGCGTAGAAGCTCTTGCCGTCCTTCGTCGGCACCACCTGCATCGTCTCGCGGGCCGGGTCACCGCCCGCGGCGGCAATCTCCTTGCTCAGAAAGGAGGTGACGCCCACAATGTTCTCCATGAGCTGATCCGGGTGATGGAAGGCGCCGGAGCTGATCCGCTGCAGAATAAAGCGGCGGCAGGGATCCTCGCCGGGCTGGGTGTGCACGCAGAAGGTGTCGTTGATGTGGCCCATGCCGTAGCGCACCGCGCCGACAACCTCTCCGCCGAAATCAAACGCGCCGAGCGCGGCCTGAAGATACTGTTCTGCCTGTCCCATCGTTCTCAATCCTCCCACAGCTTGTCGGGATACAGCCCGCTCGCGGTCATGTCGGCGATCGCCTTGACGACGACCGGCTTATCGTCGCGGTACGTCACGCCGTACCACTTGTCCGTGCTGCGCAGCACCTTGACGCGCGCCTTGCCCTCCTCGAGCAGCTGCGTGACGACGCTGGGCAGGAAGTACTCGCCCTTAAGCGGGTTCTCGACGACGGCCTTGTCGAGGAAGGCCGGGAAGCGGCGCTCGGCCTCGTCGATGAAGCTGCGTGTGAAGCCCCACAGGTTCATTGAGACGATGGTGCTGCCGGGCAGCTCCGTCCAGGTCTGGCCGTCGTCCTCGGTGAAGCGGGCGTTCTCGCCGTCCTTCTCGATGCGGGTGCGCTCGGTGACGCGCACCAGATAGCCGTCCTCGTTCTCCTCGCAGACGCCGCGGGCCACGTGGCCGTTCTCGGTGACGGTGTTGCCGAGCAGATAGGCGACCATCGCGAACTCATAGCAGTCGGGCTGGTCGGGGTGATCCTCGAGATACTGGTAGATGGTCTTGAAGGCGTTCGGGCCGTAGTAGTCGTCGGCATTGATGACGGCGAACGGGCCGTCGACCACCTTGCGGGCGGCCAGGATGGCGTGGGCGGTGCCCCAGGGCTTCACGCGGCCCTCGGGGATGGCGTAGCCCTCCGGCAGGTCCGCGAGCTCCTGGAAGGCGTATTTGACCTCGATGATCTTCGAGAGGCGATCGCCGATGGCGGCCTTGAAGCTTTCCTCGATCTCGTGCTTGATGACGAAGACGACCGTCTCAAAGCCCGCGCGGCGCGCGTCGAAGATCGAGTAGTCGATGATGAGCTGGTTGTGGTTTCCCACGGGGTCAATCTGCTTGAGTCCTCCGTAACGGCTTCCCATACCTGCGGCCATGACAACAAGAACCGGTTTGCTCATAAAATACCATCCTCTCCCAAAAGTTGTTTGTCTCCTCGGAACGCCCTGCGGCGTTCCCCCTTTTTCTATTTCCATTGTAGCCCGCGGGGCACAAAAATGAAATAGACGATCTTATCCATTGCTTGCACTATCGTCTCCTGGGGCGCCGGGCAATTCGGCCAGCATTTTCACACTGTGCGCATATTCGCTCGGCGTCATGCCGGTAATCAGGTGAAAACGACGGGAGAAGTAGTGAATGGACTGGTATCCAAGCCGTGAAGCAATTTGAGTGAAATTGAGCCTGCCCTCGCGGATCAGCCGCCGGGCGGCCTGGATTTTGAGGCGGCTGAAATATTCCATCACGCCTCCGCCTGTCTGGGCATGGAAAAGCTTTTGCAGCTGGCTGCGCCCGATAAGGTTATCGCGGCAAATCTGCTCCATGGTCAGGGCGCTTTCAATGTGCTGCTCAAGGTAGGCTGTTACACGCGCAACGGTTTCATCCTGCGAGCCGGAAGGCAGCGGTTTTGCGATCGGCCGGTCTCCGCGGCGGATCAGGCGGATCAGAAGCTCCTCGAGAGCGGCGCAGATCAGCTGTTCCCCGCCGAAGGGCTGCTCCTCTCTTCGTTCCATCAGGGTGGTATAGGGGGAGTTGAGCGGCGTCGAGAAGGCGGCGCGGCTTTCCTCGATGATGCGGGCCAGCAGGGCGCGCTCCTCGGCGCCCGCGTGCGTGATAAGGCCGCGAAAGAACTCCATATACGAGCTCTTGCACGAGAAGCTTACCACCACCAGATCGGGGGCAACACCGAGGGCGGAGAGCGCGTGAAATTCCCCTGGCTCATGGAAGATAATTTGACCGGTGGAGAGCTCCCAGGTGCGCTCTCCGGCCGTCACGCGCAGAATTCCCTTGTCCACATAGAGGAATTCCCAAAAGTCATGGGTTTCTCCCGGAAAGGCATAGCTGCCGGAATACTCGAAGTAGTGCACGGTGTAAATGGCCTCCACACCGAGAGGCTTTTGCGGGTACAGCGGAGTGTACGCCATGAACGGCCTCCTTTACTTGTCGCTTTTTTCCCCTTCGCCCACGCGCCGCGAGCTTTTGCGGTACTCGAGCGGGCTGATCCCCTCGATTCTGCGAAAGCTTTGCGAGAAGTAGCTGGGGGAGGAAAAGCCGAGAATTTGAGCGATCTGAGAGAGCGTATGGTCGGTGTTTGAGAGCAGGAAACGGCTTTCCTGTGTTCGCCTGGCAATCAGGTAGCTGATCGGCGAAACGTTGTATT
>CALWRP010000099.1 GCA_944383955.1 uncultured Clostridia bacterium | reverse complement strand
GTGGTGTCTGTGGCTCGGTGTTTTGCGGGGCGCCGCCGCGGACCCCGTCGCTTGTGGCGCTGTGGGGAGAGGAGGTGCGGGGCTGGGGGAGCGGGTTGCCGGAAGCTGGGTGGTTTGCGGTGCGCGGCACCGGAAACCGACGCTTCAGCAGCTTGGTGCGGGAGGTAAAAGAGATGCGGTTAGGGCTCTTTTGTTTGCCACCGGCACGCCGCGCCCCGCACCCCGCCGGGTCTACGCTCCCGCTCCGGTCGGCGCTAATTCGCGTGCCACTGGCACGCCGCGCCCTTTGAAAAGGCGGGCGAAACTTTCGTGTTTTGCTCTTTGGCAGCTGCGGCTCGCGGTTACAGCAGCACATTCTGCGCGAACAGCAGCAGCACCGCCAGCAGCGTCACATTCAAAGCGGTGAACAGGCCGAGGTATAACCCCGGCTTTGCCTTCTCTCCCCTGAGATAGAGACGGTAGGAGATGAGGCTCGCAAGGGAGGCGACCAGCGTGCCGAGGCCCCCGATGTTCGTGCCGAGCAGCAGAGCCCGGCCGTTGTCTGTGAAGCCGGAAAGGAGAATGGAGGCGGGCACGTTGCTCGTCACCTGGCTGACAAGCGCGGAGACGACCATCTCCCGCCCCTCCATGGCGGAGGCGAGGAAGCCGCGCACCGCTTCGATCGATCCCAGGTTGCCGACGAGAACGAAGAAGGCGGCGAAGGTGCCCAGCAGGCGGTAGTCCACCAGGGGCAGGATCCGCCTGTCCAGAAAGAGCAGCGCGATCAGCACGGCGGCCACGCTCACGCGGTAGTCCAGCACACGCAGCACCGTGAGCAGGCAGAGCAGGAACAGCGCCAGGTGAAGGGCAAGCCGCCGCTTCTCCAGCGGGGCGGCCGACTGCGGCGGGGCGAGAGGCTTGCCGCGCACAGAGAGAAAGACGCAGCCCACCAGCAGAAAGAAGCTCACCACACACACGGGGGCCACCGTCTCAAAGAAGGCGGCGGGCTGCATCTGGTAATGCGAATACAGATAGAGGTTCTGCGGATTTCCAATCGGGGTGAGCATGCTGCCCAGGTTCGCCGCCGTCGTCTCAAGGGAAACGACCCAGGCGATCCGCAGCGGAGACGAGCTGCGCAGGACGACCAGCGTGAGCGGCACAAAGGCCATCAGCGAGACGTCGTTCGTCAGCAGCATCGAGCAGAAAAAGCAGAGAATCACGAAGAGCAGCGAGACAGTGCGGGCATGGTTGGCCATCCCCAGCACGCGGCCGGAGAGCCAGTCGAGCAGGCCGCACTCGCGGAACCCGGCCACGACGCACATGAGGCAGAACAGGGTGCCGATCACGCTGAAGTCGATATAGCCGAGGTAGGCGGGGTTCGGCGGCACGAAGAACACGGAGACGACGGCGAGAGCCAGGGCGATGGTGAAGACCGGATCCTTCTTGAAAAAATGGAGCACCTTTGTCATAACGCAACCTTCTTCTCTTGTTGTTCGGCGCGGGGAAGGAAAAAACCCCGCCGCGGCGGGGAGTGGTTCCGGCGAGATTATAGCACAAAGAGAGGCGCGATGCAACACTCGCCGCATTGCGGCCCCTCCTATTTTTTTGCGCCTCCCGCGCGGCCGGCCGGCCTTTTTCGCCCGCCGGCGTCTCCTCTTCCCGGCCATCCTCCCCTGGCCGCCGCTCCCTGCGCAGAGCTCACGATTTTCCCTGTACTTCTTCCGCAAAAAATGGTATGATTGACAGCAGAACGAGGCTTCCCGCCGTCCGCGCCGCAAACGCGCGCCGCCCGGCAGGGAGACCGGGAAAATCGCAAAAAGGAGTGCTGCCGAAATGACGCATCAGTTTATCTGCACCCCCACCGAGCCGGTGGTATCCACAACAGCCGGCAAGGTGCGCGGCTTCATCGTGGACGGCATCCGCACCTTCCACGGCATCCCCTACGCGCAGGCAGGCCGCTTTCAGATGCCCGAGCCCGTCACGCCGTGGACCGGCGTCTTCGACGCCCACAGCTACGGCTATGTGTGCCCCATGCTCGAGCGGGAATCGGCCTCCCAGGAGATCATGGTGCCCCACCGCTATTGGCCGAAGGACGAGAACTGCCAGTCGCTGAACATCTGGACGCCGGACCTGGCCGGAAAAAAGCGGCCCGTGATTGTGTGGCTGCACGGCGGCGGCTTCTCGAGCGGCTCGTCGATCGAGCACATCGCCTATGACGGCGAGGCGCTCAGCCGCTTCGGGGACGTGGTGGTCGTCTCGCTCAACCACCGCCTCAACATCCTCGGCTATCTTGATCTGTCCCGCTACAGCGAAAAATACTGGAATTCCGGCAACGTGGGCAACGCAGACATTGTGGCCGCCCTCGAGTGGATCCGCGACAACATCGAGGGCTTCGGCGGCGACCCGGACAACGTGACGCTGCTCGGCCAGTCCGGCGGCGGCACGAAGATCACCTCCCTCATGCAGACGCCCGCCGCCGACGGCCTCTTCCACAAGGGCATCATCATGAGCGGCATCGCCGACCTGCTGAATCTGCCGCAGAAGGTCGACACGACGGAGATCGGCGAGGCGCTGCTGCGCGAGCTCGGCCTGACGGCAAAGCAGGCCGCCACGCTGGAGACGCTGCCGTATGAGAGGCTCGCCGCGGCGTACAACGCGGTCAGCCCGGCCATCCGCAAGGCGGGCGGCTATGTGGGCTGCCTGCCGCTGCCGGGCGATTACTACCTCGGCGATCCGCGCGAGATCGGCTTCACCGAGCACGCGAGGACGATCCCCCTGCTCACCGGCACAGTGCTCGCCGAGTTCGCCTTCGGCCCCGGCGTCGTCGACAAGCATCAGCTCAGCCGGGCCGAGCAGCTCGAGATCGTCGAGCGCATCATGGGCGCAAAGACGGAAGAGCTCGTCTCCGTCTTCGAGGCCACATATCCGGGCAGAAACCTGACGGACGTGCTCTTCCTCGACAGCTTCAGCCGCGCGGCGACGGCCGACTTCTGCGAGAAAAAGGCGCTCGCGGGCGGCGCTCCCATCTATAACTATCTCTTTACCTTCGAGTTCCCGCTCAACGGCGGCAAGACGGCCTGGCACTGCTCGGACATCCCCTTTGTGTTCCACAACATCGACAAGGTGCCCGTGTGCTGCGTCCCCGGCGTCTCGGAAGCGCTCGAGGACCGCATGTGCTCGGCCTTTGTGCGCTTTGCGCAGTACGGCGATCCGAACATCGCGGGCCTGCCCGCCTGGCCGCCCTGCGCGCCCGGCGATCTTGCCACCATGATCCTCGACACAGACTGCGAGGTGCGCCGCAACTTCGACAAGGCCCTCTACGACGTCTTTCTGCCCGTCGCGCCCGATCCCTTCGTGCTCAACGGCGAGGCCATCGTGCTGCACTGAGCCGCGCCGGGCGCAGGAAAGCTTTTTCCCCCTCTTTGCGGCCCTTCGCGGGACGCCTGCCGCATTCCCAAAAACGAGAATCAGGAACCGGCAGGCGGCAGCCATCAAACAACATCATCGGGGCCGGACCTCCGCGCGGGGTCCGGTTCCCTGTTTCTCCGCGCTGACGGCGCGAGCCGCCGCGGGAAAGGAGGCCTGCCCATGATCTACTGCGTATCCGATATTCACGGCGACTACCGGCGCTACCGCGAGCTGCTCGACCGTCTCTCCCCCGGCGCACAGGACACGCTCTATGTGCTCGGCGACGTGGTGGACCGCGGGCCGGACTCCATGCGCGTGCTCCTGCACATGATGCGCTGCTCCAACATCCGCCCCCTCGTGGGCAACCACGAGTATATGGCGCTGCGCTGCCTGCGCTTTCTCACGGAGGAGATCACCGAGGAGAGCCTGGCAGCCCTCACCGGCGACCGGCTGCAGGAGGTGGCAATCTGGCGAAGCCAGGGAGGAGACGCGACGCTCGAGAGCTTCCGGCGGCTGCCGCCCGGCGCCCGCGACGACGTGCTGCGCTATCTCGGGGAGTTCGAGCTCTACGAGGAGCTCGAAACGGCGGGGCAGCGCTATGTCCTCGTGCACGCCGGGCTGGGCGGCTTTTCCCCGGACCGCCCGCTGGACGACTACACCCTGCCGGAGCTGATCTGGACGCGCACCGACTACAGCGCCGTCTGTTTTCCGTCCGCAAGGCTGACGTGCATCTTGACGGGCAGACGCCGCACATGATAGGCGGCGAGAAAACGGACGCGGGGCGAGACAGGATGATCCCTATTGCACTGCCGGTGCTGCATCACGTCC
>CALWRP010000098.1 GCA_944383955.1 uncultured Clostridia bacterium | reverse complement strand
CTTCCTGATTGATGGCCCGTAGGGCATCGGCCGCGAGGCCGATTCGCAAGGGAGCGATAGCGACCGTAGCTCCCTCCGTGAGGGAGCTGGCTTGACGGCGCGTCAGCGGCGGCAAGTCTGAGGGAGTTCTCCGTGCTGCGACGCCCGAGCAGCCTGCCTCTGAGGCCATGCAAGCCACGGCGCGGCCGTGACTTGCGTGCGAAGCATTATTTTACGGTGCACGGCACCGGAAAATAACGCTTCGACAGCCCGGAGGTTCTTTTTCCCGAGCGAATAAAAAAGGAAACGAAAGCGCCGTGCCTCGGCTGGATACCGGGGCACGGCGCTTTTCTTCACAATTCAATCTTTAGGCACCACCGCACAATTCGCGCTTCGGGGCTCAGGCGGCGTATTGCGCCAAAATTTTCCGTGATATTTCCCAAAAATGCTCGCCAATCCGGCAAGGATTGCCTGCGCTTTTTGGATCATCTCACAAAAAATTTTTTGGCACGCTACACCACCTGGAATTATGCGGTGTTGCCTTTATTTTTCACAATTTCTTCAGGCGGCGCGTCTGCCGCGGCGCTCTCCGTTTCCACCACGCCGGGCAGGGCGGCGCCGACGGCGGCAGGGTCGGGCACGGGAGCGCCGTCGGGGGCGGCGTTCTCCGGGAAGCCGGCGCGGATGAAGGAGCCCGCAGCGCGCGGCAGCGGCTGCACGGCCCCGGCAAAGAGCAGAAGAGGAAACACGAGGCGGATTGCGGCGGAGAGAAGGTCGAATTCCCCATAGAGGGCGAGGACGGTCTCGCCGGCAAGCTGAGAGAGCATGAGCACGAGGGAGACGGCAACGCAGAGGCCGCGCCGGTTGGCTTTTTCGCGCAGCCGCACGGCGAGAATCCCGCCGGCGAGAGAGAGCAGGGACGTGGCCGCCATCACGCCCCCGGAGCGGATAGCCGCCCCGGCCAGCGCGTCCCCCTGCCCCGCGGGCAGAAAGGCCGCCATCTCCGGCGAGGAGAGCGTCATGCCGCCCACAATGGAGAGCGGCCCGAAAGCGACGCCGAGCGCGCCGAAGACAATGAGCAAAATCCCTCCCACGCGGAGAAGACCGCTGCCGGGAAGCGAAGGCTGTTTCGGTTTATCCATAAAAAGACCTCCAAAGCGCGTGCGCGGCTGCGGCCGCGCACGCGCGAAGTAATAAGGAATAGGGAAGAGGGAAGAAGTGTGGCAGTGCCGCGCTCTTCCTCTTATCATACCAGAAACCGCCGCCGAAAAAAAGCCAATTTCATTTTCGACAAGAAATTTCCCGTTCCTCCGTCTAATTCTATTGATTAAACGTCGAAAATATCCTATAATTAAGGTTGCAAACCGGCAACCGGCAGGCCCGTGGAGGAGCCTACCTCCGCTGCGGGCGGCTCTCAGCGGCTGGCTCCGCCCGGCCGGGAACGAATAACCGAAAGGAGTACCAAGTATGAATTATTCCCATGAAGTGGAAAGAATGTGCCCCGTCACCAAGGGTCCTCATCATGGTCCCGCCCCGATCCCTGAAGAGGGTAAGTGGGTCAAGTCCTATCAGATTTCGGATATCTCCGGTCTGTCCCACGGCGTGGGCTGGTGCGCTCCCCAGCAGGGCGCGTGCAAGCTGACGCTGAACGTGAAGGACGGCATCGTGCAGGAGGCTCTCGTCGAGACGCTCGGCTGCTCCGGCATGACCCATTCCGCCGCTATGGCCGCGGAGATCCTCCCCGGCAAGACCCTGCTCGAGTGCCTGAACACCGACCTCGTGTGCGACGCCATCAACGTTGCCATGCGCGAGATCTTCAAGCAGCTGGCCTACGGCCGCAGCCAGACGGCGTTCTCTGAGGACGGCCTGCCGATCGGCGCTTCCCTCGAGGATCTCGGCAAGGGCCTGCGCTCTCAGGTCGGCACCATGTTCAGCACCGGCGCGAAGGGCGTCCGCTACATGGAGATGGCCGAGGGCTATGTCCTCAAGATGGCTCTCGACGAGAACAACGAGGTCATCGGCTATCAGTTTGTGAAGCTTGGCAAGATGCTCGAGGATATCCGCCACGGCGTGGATCCGAAGGAGGCCTTCGAGAAGAACAAGGGCCAGTACGGCCGCTTCGACAACGCTGCCAAGTACATTGATCCCCGCGAGGAATAATGCTGACAAAGCAAGAAGAAGGAGGACAAAACTATAATGGCTAACGATGTAATGTTTGAAGGCAAAGAGAGAAGAATGGCCAAAATAGAGAAGTGTCTTGCCGAGTATGGCCTTGCCAGCCTCGAGGACGCCCGTGATCTCTGCCTTAGCAAGGGTATCGACGTTGATAAGATTGTCAAGGGCGTGCAGCCCATCGCTTTTGAGAACGCCTCCTGGGCCTACACCCTGGGCAGCGCCGTCGCGCTGAAGAAGGGCGTCTCCTCCGCCGCGGAGGCCGCCGAGGCCATCGGTATCGGCCTGCAGGCGTTCTGCATCCCCGGCTCCGTCGCTGAGAACCGCAAGGTCGGCCTCGGCCACGGCAACCTGGGCGCCATGCTGCTGCGCGACGAGACGAAGTGCTTCGCCTTCCTGGCCGGCCACGAGTCCTTCGCCGCCGCCGAGGGCGCCATCGGCATCGCCCGCACCGCGAACCGCGCCCGCAAGGAGCCCCTGCGCATCATCCTCAACGGCCTGGGCAAGGACGCCGCCTACATCATCTCCCGCATCAACGGCTTCACCTATGTCAAGACCGACTATGACTTCTACACCGACGAGCTGACGATCGTCTCCGAGCAGCCCTTCTCCGAGGGCGAGCGCGCCGCCGTCAAGTGCTACGGCGCGAACGACGTGCTCGAGGGCGTGGCCATCATGAAGCACGAGGGCGTGGACGTGTCCATCACCGGCAACTCCACCAACCCCACCCGCTTCCAGCACCTTGTCGCCGGCACCTATAAGAAGTGGGCGCTCGAGAACGACAAGAAGTACTTCTCCGTCGCCTCCGGCGGCGGCACCGGCCGTACCCTGCATCCGGACAACATGGCTGCCGGCCCCGCCTCCTATGGCCTGACCGACTCCATGGGCCGCATGCACGGCGACGCCCAGTTCGCCGGCTCCTCCTCCGTGCCTGCGCACGTGGAGATGATGGGCCTGATCGGCATGGGCAACAACCCGATGGTCGGCGCGACCGTCGCCTGCGCGGTTGCCGTCTACGAGGCCTGCAAGTAATCTTTCACAGAATCTCCGCGGGGCGGGGCGTGGCTTTTGGGCCGTGCCCCGCCCTCTTTTTCCCCCGTTCTCCTTGCATTCCGCCTCTGTTTCCTGTATCATGAAAGGCGGCCCCGCGGCAGGAAAAAAGTTTTTGCCCCCGCGGTGAAACTTTTCCGTTTTTTGCCGCGTCTATCCAAATAGCATCCGAACAATGCGGCCGCCCGCTCTCCTGCGCGGCAGGGGCGCGGAGCATGACGATAGAATCGCAGAGGTGTTTGCCTGTGAAAGTGCAGAGAGAACGAAATTACAGAAAAAGAAACCTGATGCGGCGCAGGGCGCTGCTTGTGAGCGCGGGCGTTCTGCTCGCCGCCGCGCTGGGCACGGGAATCTTCCTGGCCGCCCGCGCGGTGACCAGCGTGCCCGCCATGGCCTCCACCGCCTCCTCCGCCGGCACAGACGGAGCGGCCTCCGGCACGGCGTCCGGCGCTGTCTCCGCAGAAACGGCTTCCGGAGAGCCGGAGGAGAGCGCGGCGGCCTCCGGGGCGGAATCGGCGGCAGATGCGGCGTCCGCCGTCTCGGAGCCGGCCTCGTCCGCGGTGTCTGAGGCTCCGCCCGCGGAGCCGGGCGACTACAGCGACGCCGCCTTCATCGGCGACAGCCGCACCGAGGCGCTGAAAACGTATGGCCTGCTCAAGGGCGCGACCTACTACACCTACAAGGGCCTGAAGGTCGACACCGTCTTCACCGAGCCCTACATCGACGAGGGCGGCACGAAGATGACGGTGATGGACGCCATCTCCCGCCACCAGTATCAGCGCATCTACATCAGCCTGGGCGTCAACGAGCTGGGCTGGGTGAGCACAGACATTTTCATTGAGGATTACGGCAGGATCATCGACACGCTGCGGGAATCGAACCCGGACGCGACGATCTATGTGCAGGCCATCCTGCCCGTCTCGGCGAAGAAGTCCGAGCAGGACGACGTTTACAACAATCCGCGCATCAACGAGTTCAACGCCCTGATCGAGCAGATGGCGAAGGACAAGGGCGCGACGTATCTGGCCGTGAACACCGCCGTGATGGACGAGACGGGAGCCCTTCCCGTGGGCGCCTCCACAGACGGCGTGCACCCGAATATTGACTACTGCCGCAAGTGGACGGCATATCTCGACGCGAACTCCTGAGGCTCCCCCCTTCCGGCCCCGCGGCTCAGCCGGCAGGCTCTGCAGCCCGAAACGGCGGGGAACGGCCCTGATTTTTGCATGGAAACATGAGAAAGGCGGATGATAACCATGAAGCATCCCATTTGGAAGAAGATTGCCGCGGCGGCCGCGGCGTGCGTGCTGGCGCTCTCGCTGGCTGCGTGCGGCGGCGGGCAGAGCCAGACGGCAGACGTGACGATCGACGTGGCCGCGCTGGCGGACAGCCTGCACGACGGCCTGACGTTCCAGGATCAGCTCACCGCCCTGGACGGCGACGCCGCCATGGGCATTTACGGCCTGGACAGCACGACCGTCTCGCAGATCAAGGTTTACGTGAGCACCGGCGCGACAGCCGAGGAGATCGCCGTGATGGAGACGGCGGGCGGCGACGCGGTGGATACGGCCAGGGCCGCCGCGGAAAAGCGCGTGGAGGACCAGAAGGCCGCCTTCGAGAATTACCAGCCCAAGGAGATGACGAAGCTGGGCGACCCGCTGATTGAAACGCGCGGGAAGTACGTGATCCTCTGCCTCTCCGACGACAACGACGCCGCCCTGGCGATCATCGACGAGAAGACGGGGGCGTAACGAAGCAAAATGGCACAGAGCTCCCTCGTTCGACTGCAGGCGTATGTGGAGGAGCATCAGGCCGAGCTTTACCGTCTGGCATACAGCTATCTGAAAAACCGCGACGACGCGCTCGACGCGGTGCAGGAATCGATCGTCCGGGCGATCGACAAGCTGCACACGCTGCGCGACGAGGAGCGGCTGCGCGTCTGGCTGACGCGGATCGTGGTGAACGAATGCCTGTCGCGGCTGCGCCGCAGAAGGCCGGTCGTCCCGCTTGAGGACTGGGACGGGGCCGAGGAGCAGCACGACCGCGACGAGCTGTGGGATCTGCGCCGCTCGCTTGACACGCTCGATCCGAAGCTGCGCACCGTCGTCATTCTCCGGTTCTTTGAGGACAGAAAGCTCGAGGAGATCGCCCAGATTACCCGTACGCCGCTGAGCACCGTGAAGACGCGCCTTTACAGGGCGCTTGCTCAGCTGCGCCTTCATTTGGAGGAACAGGAGGTGCTTTCATGACAACCGACCGTGAAAAGCTGGAGCTGCTGCGCCGGGAGTATCTCGAGACAAAAATTCCGCCGGAGCTTCCCGGCATTGTGCGCGCGCCCTTCCTCAGGAAGAAAAGGAGCCGCCTGCCGCAGCAGATGCTCTGCCTGGCGGCCTGCCTCTGCCTGCTCTTTGTGGGCGCCCTGAATGTGAGCCCGACCTTCGCAGCCGCGGCGGCGCAGGTGCCGGTGCTCGGCGCGGTGGCGCAGGTGCTCACCTTCAACGAATACCATGTGGCCACCGAGCGCGAGCTTGTCGACGTGCGCGTGCCGGAGGTGACGGGCACGTCCTTCCCCGCGCTGGAGGAGCGGATCAACGAGGAGATTCAGAGCAAGATCGACGAGGATCTCGCCGCCGCCCGTGCGCGCGCCGAGGAGGAATACGAGGCCTATGTCGCCACGGGAGGAGACCCGGACGACTATATGCCCATGGTGATCTCCTTCGACTACGAGGTCAAATCCTGCACGGACGAAATTCTCTCGTTCGAGCTCGAGCGGTTTGAGGTGCGCGCCTCCGGCTTCTCGGAGCTGACGTACTACAACATCGACCTCTCCACGGGCGAAACGCTCACCCTGGCCGACGTGCTGGGCTCCGGCTGGAAGGAAAAGGCCGACGCCGTGGTGCAGGCCGCGATCGACGAGCGCCCGGAGAACTATTTCCCGAGCGATATGGGCGGCTTCACCGGCATTTCCGCCGATCAGCGCTTTTACATCAACGAGGACGGCAACCCGGTGATTGTATTTGAAAAATACGAGATTGCCCCGGGCGCGTCCGGTGTGCTGGAATTCGAGGTGCCGAAGGACTGAACCCCCGGCCCCCGCAAACCCGCCGCAGCCTGCGCCCACACGCACAAAAGGGGAACGACTTTCAGGAAGCCTCCTGAGA
>CALWRP010000097.1 GCA_944383955.1 uncultured Clostridia bacterium | reverse complement strand
GCGGAATTTGAGTATGCCAAGGCGGCCATTCACCTTGGCGTGGAGAATTATATTCTCAAGCCCGTGGTGCCCCAGGAGCTTGAAAACACGCTCAACGCGGCCGTCGAGCAGATCACCGAGGCGCGCACCGTCAACCGCCTCTATCAGACCTCCATGCTGCAGTCGGCCCTGCAGCTCTCCGTCTACGGCAGCCTGAATCCCGATGCGCTCAGCGAGGATCTCAGGGCCCAGCTCGGCAGCTTTCAGCGGATGATCCTGCTCGAATTGCCGGGCGCCTATCTCGAAAAGGGCTACGCGAAGCTCTGTGAGGCGCTCCAGAACCAGCTCGGGCAGGAGATCGTCTCGCTCAACCTCTCGCCGCAGGCCCTCGTGTTTCTGCGGGAGGAAATTGGCGGCGCCCACGCCCTCGGCCAGTCGCTGTGCGCAGCCGTGCGGGAGAGCTGCGGCATCCTGTGCAGCATCGCTGTGAGCCAGCCGCTCTCCTCCTACGGCTCTCTGCGCGAGGCGTACTCCGCGCTCGAGCAGCTGATGGAGCAGCGCTTCTGGAATCCCGCGGAGCGCGTCTTCACCGGCGTGCCGCAGCAGCCCATGGCGGACGAGATGACGGAGGAGACGGACGACGACACCCTGCTCAACCGCATCAAGGACGCCCTTGCCGCCCGCGACGAGGAGCGCTTCACCCAGAGCCTCGATCTTTTCTTCAGCAAATACCGCAGGCAGAGCAACCAGTCGCAGATTTATGTCAAATTCATCTTTTCCAACCTCATCGCCTCGCTCTATCCCTCTCTGCCGGAGGAGGAGAAGAAAAAACGCGGCGGCGGCATGGACGAGCTCATCTCCGCCCTCTACCTGCAGCAGGATATCTCGAAGATTATCGACATGGTGCAGGAGATCGCCCGCGCCGTGGCGGGCACCTTCGGCGAATCGGGGCGAGGCCTGCGCCGCGAGCTGGTGATTGTTCTCGACTACATCCACGAGCACTATAGCCAGGAGCTCTCTGTCGAGCTGCTGGCCTCCACGGTCTTTCTCTCCCCGGATTACCTCAGCCGTATTTTCAAGAAGGCCATGGGGAAGAGCTTATATCAGCATATCCGGCAGTTCCGGATGGAGAAGGCGAGCGAGCTGCTCCTGAACACCACGAAGAAGGTGATCGACATTGGAACCGAAACAGGATACCCCAACTACTCCTACTTCTGCCAGAGCTTCCGCGAATATTTCGGAACCTCCCCAGACCGCTACCGCCAGGAAGCCAAGCGTGCGTAGACCGCTGCGCTGGCTGGCCGCGAAGCTGCAAAACCTCAGCTACAAGCGCAAGATCCGCCTGACCTGCCTGACGGTGAGCATCGTGCCGCTGGCCATCACCGCTGTCTTCTGCTATAACCAGATTACCACCAGCCTCTTTCAGCAGGAGGAGGCCGCCCTGCGCGAGACGCTGAGCACGGCCGCCGATTCCCTGCATTTCCAGGCGGAGCTCTACGAGAATCTGCTGCAGTACGTCTCCGAATCCGACGCGGTGATCTCCACCGCCTCGCGCGAGTACGCCACGCTCTATGAAAAATATTATCAGTTTTCCTATGTGTTCGACGTCTTCCTCAACGGCGTGACGACGCAGCACCCCGAGGTCGGGCAGATCACGCTCTACACCACGAGCGAGGAGCTGCGCCACGGCAAGCAGCTCAAGCCCATCTCAGATCTGGAGAAGGAGCCGTGGTTCACCGCCGAGCTCTCCGAGCTGACGGCGGAGCCGCAGTGGTTTGTGCGGGCGGACGGGGCCGTCGTGCTCATCTCGCGCGTGCCGGAGCCGTATGCGAAATATGTGACGGCCTATTCGGAGAACTGTGTGGCGCTTGTCGTGCCGCAGGACACCTTCTTCTATTTTCTCGACAACCTCTCCCAGTGCCGCATGCGCATCACCCGGGACGGCAAGACCTTCTACCGCTACACCGACCCCGAGGTCGCCGGGAGCCTCTCCTCGGCGTCGCTGACAAGCTTCTCCACGGAGATCGGGGAGGGCTGGAAGCTGCAGATCGAGCGCCCGTCCTATCTGATCCTGCACTCCGGGGCCTGGCTGCTCATCGTGATGGCGGTGATCATTGCCGTGTGCCTTTTCCTGATCCTCTTTTTGAGCCGCCTCTTCGCCGACTTCTTCGCGCGCCGCATCGACGCGCTCAACCGCTCGATGCAGATTGTGCAGAAGGGAAACTTCGACATCGATCTGCACGACGACTGCCAGGATGAGATCGGCGTGCTCACCAACAACTTCCGCACCATGGCAAACGAGATTCAGACGCTGATCGAGGAGAACTATCAGAAGACCATCACGCTCAAGGAGGCCCAGCTCAAGGCGCTGCAGGCCCAGATCAACCCGCATTTCCTCTATAACTGCCTCTCGCTCATCAACAGCCGCGCCCTGCTCACGCACCAGACGGACATCAGCCAGATGTCGCAGCTGATGTCCACCTTCTACCGCACCACGCTCAACAAGGGCCGCTCGCTCATCGCGCTCAAGGACGAGATCCGCAACGTGATGTCGTATCTCGAGATTCAGCGTCTCCTGCACGACAACCGCTTCCAGGTGATCACGCAGATCGACCCCATTCTGCCGGAGATCAGCGTGCCGAACCTGCTGCTGCAGCCGCTGGTGGAGAATTCCATCGTGCACGGCCTGCTGCCGCGCCAGGAGGGCGGGGGCTGCCTCTTTCTCACCATCCGCCGCGTCGACGACGATATCCACTTCACGGTGATGGACAACGGCGTCGGCATCGAGCCGGAGAAGATCGCCTCCCTCACCTCCACGGATTCGAGCGGCTACGGCCTCAAGAACGTCAACGAGCGGCTGCTGCTCACCTATGGAGAGAACGCGTGCCTGCGGATCAACAGCATCCAAAACCAGAGCACGATGATCGCCTTCTGCATTCCCGCCGCCGATCCGCCCGCCTCCCCGGCGAAGCGGTGACGCGGTATAGCCAGGCGGCCGCCGCGCCGTCCTGCCGATTTTATATTGCTCCGGGAAGCGTCCCAGCGGGCGCCTGCCGGAAGGAGGAGTGAATAGCCATGCTTCAGGAAGAGCAAATGCTGCGGGCCCTGGCACGCGAGTACGCCGAGGCCGCGGCCGACCCGCGCAACAGCGAGAACCGCCGCCTGCACGCCGCCGTCAACGATCGGCGCATGATCCGCCCCGTTGTCCTCATCGACGAGATCCCGTTTCACGAGCTCAATTTCGACGGCTCGCTCACGCTGCACTGCGAGGATCCCATCCTGCGCGCGGCGGAGGACTATCTGCGCAAAAAGCTGTTTCAGTGGAAGCATTTTCCCGCCGACATGATCCTGCCGCCGTACTATCCGGTGGAGAAGATCATCCATTCCACCGGCTGCGGCTTCTCCGTGGAGGAGAACACCCGCGTGAAGGACAGCCGCAACAACATCATCTCCCACGAATACATGGACCAGCTCGAGGACGAGGAGTCCGTGGAGCGCTTCCACCTGCCCGTCGTCACCTACGACGAGGAGGCCACGATGGCCGTCTACAACCGCGTCGGCTCCGTCATCGGGGATCTGCTGCCGGTGCGCCTCACGGGCCTGAACTGCTATTCCTCGATCTGGGACAACGTCTCCCGCCTGCGCGGCGTGACCCCGCTGCTGATGGATCTCATCGAGCGCCCGGAGCACATGCACCGCATCGCCTCGAAAATGGCGGCCTATCATATGAGCTTCAACGAGCAGCTCGAGCAGCTCGGCCTGTTCGAGATCGAGCCGCTCTCGCTGCACTGCACCGCCGCCCTCAACAGCACGCTCCCCGGCGCGTACGACGGCGGCCCCGTCAAGCGCAGCCAGGTGTGGGGCCGCGGGATGGCGCAGATCTTCGCCTCCGTCTCCAAGGCCATGCACGAGGAGTTCGATATCGCCTACATGAAGCAGATCATGGAGCCCTTCGGCCTGGTCTACTACGGCTGCTGCGAGCCGCTCGACAAGAAGATCGATATCCTCGAGCAGATCCCGCACCTGCGCAAGATCTCGATCACCCCCTGGGCGGACATCGACAACGCCGCCGAGGTGATCGGGAACCGCTATGTGATCGCCAACAAACCGAACCCCTCCGCCGTCTCCGGAAGGCTCGACGAGGACGCGCTGCGCAAAGAGCTCGGGCGCACGCTGGCCGCCTGCAAGCGCAACGGCTGCAGCTTCGACATGGTCCTCAAGGATATCAGCTCCGCCGGCTACGACGTGAACAACCTGATCCGCTGGGAGCAGATCGCGATGGAGCTGGTGCGCAGCTTCTGAGCCGTCCGGCTGCCCGTTCCCACCGCCCGCGCGGCTGAAAGCAAAAAACGGAAAGCGCCCCCTCTCCGGCCGGTACAGCCGGGGAGGGGGCGCTTTTGCATGGATTGCAGCGCCGCGGTTCAGGCGCTTGACACTGCGAATCAGAATTTGGCGTTGTCGGGATCCGAGCCCGTTCGTCCCACGCAGGAGAGGCGGTCGATTGCCTGCTCATCCTCCGCAGAGATGACGAAATCGAACAGCTGCGTATTCTGGCGGATGCGCTCCGGGGTGACGGATTTCGGCAGCGGCAGGATACCCTTCTGCAGGGCCCAGCGCAGGCAGAGCTGGGCGGTGGATTTCCCATATTTCGCCGCGATCTCACACAGCTGCGGATCCTGCAGCAGCTTGCCGGAGCCCAGCGGGCTCCAGGCCTCCACAAGGATGCCGTTCTGCTGGCAGAAGGAGACGGTGTCCTGCTGCATCCAACCTGGGTGGAACTCCAGCTGATCCACCATCGGAGGGATCTCGGCCGTCTCCATCAGCTCCTCCAGATGGTGGCGCAGGAAGTTGCTGACGCCGATGGCCCGCACCCTTCCCGCGCGGTACAGCTCCTCAAAGGCGCGCCACGTCTCGCGGTTGAGCTCCCGGTAGTTGTCGCGGAAGCGGTATGGGGCAGGCCAGTGGATGAGGAACAGGTCGAGAGTATCGAAGCCGAGGCGCTCCATCGTTTTGTCAAACGCCTCAAGCGTCTCGCGATAGCCGCGCACGTCGTTCCACAGCTTGCTGGTGACAAATACGCTCTCTCTGCCGCCTGGACTGCGGCGCACCGCCTTGCCGACGCCGGCCTCGTTGCCATAGGCCGCGGCGGTGTCGATGTGCGTGTAGCCGAGCTCCAGGGCGGAGGAGACGGCCGAGACGACGGCGTCGCCGTCCGGAACCTGCCAGGTGCCGAAGCCCACGCAGGGGATGGCGATGCCGTTTGCCAGGGTGTAGGTGTCGGATATTGCTTTCATCTGCTTTCTCCTTTTCCATGTAATTTGGCTGCTGCCGGTAGTTCTGGTTATGCCAGGCCGTGCTCGACGCGCCTGAGGTGGACCCTCTGCGCCTCCGTGCTCAGCAGGGTGAAGTAGGCGGACCAGCCGCCCATGCGCACCCGCAGGCTGCGGTACTGCGCAGGATTTGCCATGGCGCGCCGCAGCTCCTCAACGCTGGTGATGGTGAGCGTCATCATATTGCCGCCGCTCTCCAGGAAGGTGCGGATCATCGCTTCGATGCGGCGCGTGCCCTCCTCGCCCTCCAGGCCGTTGAGGCTGACGCGCAGATCAATGGGAGCGCCGGCCGCCATGGGGGCGGTGTTCAGGCGCAGATAGGAGTGCAGGGCCGCCGTGGGGCCCGAAATATCGCGGGAGGGGGCGGGGGAGAGGTTGGCGGCGATTGGCTCGCGCGAGCAGCGGCCGTCCGCCGATGCGCCGATGCGCCTGCCGATGTTGACGATCCAGGAGAAGGTGGCGACGCAGGGGCAGAAAACGATATCGGGATACAAACCTGCATGCCAGGAGACGCGCTCGAGGAAGCGGTCGATCATTTCCTCCGCGATAGCGTCGACGCGGCTGTCGCCGTTTCCGAACTTCGGCGCCTCGTTGAGGAAGCGCTGACGCAGCGGCTCCTGCCCCTCCCAGTTGCTTTGCAGCAGCTCCGCGAGCTGCGGCAGGGAGAGCAGATGCTCCTCGAAAACGAATTTTCCAATGGCCGCCGCGGCGTCGGCGGCGTTGGCTACTGCCTCTGCCAGAATGTGCCACAGATCATAGCGCGCGCCCCGGTGACAGGTATCGGTCAGCCTGTCCACACAGTCGCGTGTGAGAGCGGAGAGCAGGGCGTTGCTCGAGAGGGGGCCGTGGCTTCCGTTTGTGCGCAGCTCGTCTGCGACATGCTTCATGGAGACGGAGAGCATGTTGTCCAGCTGCGCGGCCCAGGCGTTCATCAGGCCGTTCATGTCGGTGATCCCCTCCAGCGGCCCGGTGTCGATTCCGTTGACCACAGGATTGACCGGTCCCACCCACGGCGAGAGCGTCTGCGGGTCGGAGGGATCCTCTCCGGAGCCCTTGGCCTGATCGGCGGCGTAGACGAGGGAGCTTCCGCGGAAGAGGACGAGCTCAAGCAGATAAAGGAAGTTGACGCCGCGGATCATTTCCTGGTTGCACCGGCCCTGCAAAAGCGTCTCCCAGCAGTTGGAATTCGCGTAATCGCAGGCGTCCTCTCGGGAGACGCCGAGCTGCTCATATGCCGGGACGAGCACGTCGTCGTTGTTGATATAGGGCATGCCGCCGCCCGTTTTGAGCACCTCTGCCACGCGCAGGCGCAGCGGCAGAGGGCTGCCGCGGTGCAGGCGGACCGTGAGGGTCGGATCCGTCATTTTCAGCTTTTCATGCGCGTTGAGGAAGAGGTAGCTGAGCACGTTCGTGTCATCGGAGCCGTCCGGGTTCAGGCCGCTGATAAGGATATTCTGCCCCCAGTGGTTGATGGCGTCGGCCTCATCCGTATTCGCGCGATCGACAAAGCCGAAATTGTAATCGAGCCTGCACTGGCGCGGCGCGCCGGGCAGCTGCTTCGGATCCGCCACGTAATTTTCGGGGTTGAGCTGGGCGCGATCGTTGACCTTGAGGCAGAACTGGTCGACAAGCTCCTGCGCCTGCTCCAGCGTGATTTCTCCCGCCAGATAGTCCCTCTCAAAATAGGGGTTGAGCAGGTGGTCGATGCGGCCGATCGAAACGTACGACATGGTTTCAATAAAGGCGTGATTCAAAAGCCAGATGGACTGCACGGCCTCGCGGAACGTGCGGGCCGGAAACTCCGGCACGCGGTCGAGCACGGCGGCCAGCTCCCTGTCTCCGGCCTCTGACGCCAGATCGCGGTAGCGGTGCGCCAGCCGGATGACGGCCTCGAGCTCCATGTGAACGGCGCGTGCGAACTCGCGCTGCGCAGCCTCCTTCTCTCCGCCGGGCGGGAGGAGCGCCGCGCGGCGATCCACCTGCTCCAGGATGCCCGAGAGTCCCTGCGTGAGCAGCGTCTCGTAGTCCGGGCATTTGTGGGACATGTTCAGAGTGCATTTGCCCAGCTCCTCGTCCAGCAGGAAGACGGGCAGCACGCAGCGCGTGACCACGCCGTTTTCCACGCAGCTTCCTGCAATGAGATCCCACGGCTCCACGGCGGCCGGCATGTGATCCAGCACGTCGCAGAAGGCGAGCGCGCGGCGTATCACCGTGCTCTGCGCGGCTGTCTGTCCGGTCAGCACCGAGCGATCCCCGCCCCACATCACCTGCCGGCGGTTCATTCGCTCGCACAGCTCCTCATAGTGGCGCCGGACTCTCGGGCTCATTTCCCGCAGGGCGCCGCTGCCGGCGGCTTCCCGCATGGCCTGTATCAGCTTATCGTTCATGATTCCTTGTCCTCCTGTCTGGAAAACTGCGGGGCGTCGAGCCCCTGCCCGCGGACAATCTCGCGCAGGCCTTCATAATAGCTTGCCTCGCGCTCCCTGAGAGCGGGGAGCGGATAGTCGCGGAACACCCACTCATATTTTGCGGGCGCCGCGCCGTTGTAGGGGAGCAGCTCGAGCCTGGTGAGGCCGAGGCTCCTGACATGGGCTGCCGTCGCGCGGATTTCGCCGGGGCTGTCGTTGACGCCGGGAATGCACGGGATGCGCACGACGATGTCGCGCCGTGTCTGCGCGAGCGCCTCGAGATTATGCAGAATCAGGCGGTTGTCCACGCCCGTGTACTGCCGGTGCTTCTCCGGGTCGAGCAGCTTGACGTCGTAATAGATGAGATCGGAAAGCGCCGCCAGCCTCAGCAGATCCTCGGTGGAGCCGTAGCCGCATGTTTCGATCGCCGTGTGGATTCCTCTGGCGCGGCATTCGAGCAGCACGGCCTCGGCAAAGGAGGCCTGCATGAGGATTTCCCCGCCGGAGAGGGTGACGCCGCCTCCGGAGTTGCGGTAGAAGGCCTCGTCCTGCGAAAGCAGCTCGCAAATCTCCTCCAGGCTCCGCCACCGCCCGGAGGGAGCCATCGCCCCGGTGGGACAGACCTGCGTGCAGCGCAGGCAGCGCGCGCAGAGCTCCCTGTTCAGCGCCAGGCCGGGAGGTTCTCCGTTGTCCGGGGCGGTGTTTGGCGGCGAAATCGCCCCGGCCGGGCAGGCGTGCAGGCAGCTCAGGCAGCCGATGCAGCGCATTTTGCGGTATACGGGGACAGGCAGGGGCGGCTGCGTTTCGGGAGAATGACACCACGCGCAGCGCAGTGGGCAGCCCTGAAAGAAAATGGCGGTGCGGATCCCCGGGCCGTCATGCGTGGAGAAGCGGTCGATATCGGTGAGAATTCCCTGTGTCATAGCCATTCCCCCTATTGGAAGTCGGAGGGATAGATGCCTCCCGTGTATTCGGTGAACAATCGGCTGAAATAGTTGGGGTTTTTATAGCCCACCATCGAGGAAACCTCGTAGATCTTGTATTTCCCGCTGCGCAGCAGCTTCTTGGCCAGCTCCATGCGGTACTGGATGAGATATTCGTTGAAGCCGATCTTCATCTCCTCCTTGAAAATACAGCCGAGATAGTTGGGAGAGAGATAGACGTCCTTCGCGATCTTGGAGAGAGAAATGTTGGTGTTGATGTTTTCCTGAATGTAGCGCAGCACCTGCACGACAATGCGGTGGTTCTTCCCCAGCGAGGAGTCGCTGGAGGCGTCCGCCGCGTAAAATTCGGAGCGCAGCAGCTGGAACATCTCCTCCAGCGTTTCACAGCGGCGCAGCGAGGCGCCGAAGCTCTCATACCTGCGGCTGTCCTCCTCGCGCAGCGGAACGCTCTGCGAAAGGCTTGAGAGGAAGACGGAGTGCAGCTCCAGACACAGGCGTTCCGCCTCCTCGGGATCGAGGAAGGGGCGGCTGCTCAGAAACTGCGCCAGGGTATCGAGCGAATCGAGGGCCTGCTCCAGATCGAGGCGCTTGAGCTGCTCCATGAGCCGCGCCTTCTCCCGGGAAAGCTGCGTGGCGTCCACCTCCGTCTTCGGGCTGAGCTGCTCAAAATACAGCAGCCGCCCGTCTCCCATGCAGCATTTTTGCCGCACGGCGAAGCGGGCCTCCCCCAGCCGCTCCCCGCTCTCGGAAAGACGGCTGTAGATGCGGCTCACGCCAATCGTGACCGTGACGGAGAGCCGGTCGGCGATCTCGCGCTGGCAGTCCCGCAGCAGCCAGCCGGCCTCGCTCTCCTGCGTGCGCTGGTAGAACTGGAAGAAGAGAGAGGGGTTGCGCTCGCCGGTGATCAGGGGGATCAGATGGAAGCCCTTTTCCTGCACGGACAGAAGCAGCCGGTAGGCCTGGGAAACCAGCTCCTTCTGCTGCTCCGCGTCCATCAGGGAGAGGTGGTCGATGTGGAACACGGCGATCTGATAGTACGCATACCGTCCGCGCAGCTCCTCGGGAAGCTCGGCCGCGCTTTCCACGCCGTTGAAGAGATCCTGATAATATTTCTGCTCAAGGGCAGGCTTCCACTGCTTGAGGTTGCCCACCAGCTGCATGCGCTCGGCGTCCATGTCCTGCAGCAGGCGGCTGAACACGGCCTCGATCTTGTCCAGGGTGACAGGCTTGAGCAGATAGTCGAAAACGCCCATTTTCAGCGCCTCCTGCGCGTAGGCGAACTCCCCGTAGCCCGATACAATCACAATCCGCACGCCGCGCCCCATGGCCAGCACCCTGCGGGCCAGCTCAAGGCCGTCCATCTTCGGCATTTTGATATCCGTCAGCAGGATATCGATGTGACGGTGCTCGAGCTCTCGCAGCGCCTCCTCGCCGTTGAGGCAGCATGCCGCCACCTTGATGTTGTAATTCTCCCAGCGAATCTCGCTGCGCAGCCCCTCAATGGCGAACCGATCGTCCTCCGCTATCAGCATTTGGTACATGTCTCTTCCTCCAATCCGTCCGAAATGTGGATGAGAGCGGTGGTGCCGCGCCGCACCGGAAGATATTTCACCCCGTATTTTTTTCCGTAATAGAGCTGGATTCGCTGATGGACGTTATAAATACCGTAGCCCTTTTTGTTTTTGTCGGGCTTTTCCAAAATCTCCAGCGCCTTCTCCTCAGAGAGGCCGCAGCCGTCGTCGGAGATTTGCAGGAAAATATCGTGCCCGTCCTTCCAGCCGCTCACGGCGATCTCTCCGCCCTCGGGGGAAAAGCCATGGGCGATGGCGTTCTCCACGAACGGCTGCAGAATCAGGCGCAGGATGGGCTCTTTTTTCAGCTCCGGATCGATCTCCTCCTCGTAGGAGAGCTTGCCCTTCCACCGCAGGTTCTGCAGCTCCAGATAGATTTTCAGCCGTTCGAGCTCCTCGCCCAGCGGGACGGTGAGCGAGCCGCTGGCCAGGCTCAAGCGGAAGAATTCTCCCAGCAGGGCGATCGCCTGGCTGATTTCCGAGGCGTGGGCGCGGATGGCCATCCAGTTGATGCAGTCGAGCGTGTTGTAGAGAAAATGCGGGTTGATCTGCTCCTGCAGCGCTTCGAGCTCGGCGGCGGTCTTCTCCTGGCTCACGCGGCGCACATGCTCGATCAGGGAAGAGAGCTTGCGCGTCATCCACAGGAACCGCCTGTTGAGCTCGCCGATCTCGTTGGTGTAGCCGTCCCCAAGCTGTACCTCGAAGTCGCCGGAGCCGACACGGTTCATCTCCTTGATCAGGGCGAAAATGGGGCGCAGGAAGCGGCGGCTGAAAAGGATGACAAGGAGGATGGCGAAGAAAAAGCACACGCTCCCCACGCCGAGCATGCCGAAGAGAAGCAGAGGCAGGGAGGCGAACAGCTCATCGTAGGGCTTGAGCTGGATGGTGCGCAGCCCGAAGCGGTTCAGAGAGCTGTAGGTCATCAGGAAGCGGCCTTCCTGATAGTCGACGAGAACATACCCGGACGAGCCGTTCAGCCCGCGGAGCACCTGCGCATTTTCCTCCAGCAGGCTGCCGAGCGGTTCGTCGAGCTCCGGATCGCAGGTGACCATCTGCCCGGACTCGCCCAGGATAAAGTAGATGTCGTTGGAGCCGTCCTCCCCCTCGAAGAGGGTGTTGAGCTTCTCCGCCGGAATGTCGATACACAGCACCCCGCCGTCCGGGTCGCTGGGAAACGTTTTCAGCCTGCGGTAGTAGGTGACGACCTCGCGGGAGGGGAGACCGGAGGCATAGGGCGTCAGGTGACGCGGCACAATGCCGGAGACCTGATCGGTGAGATCGCCGGCAATCTGGAGATACTGTTCGGAGGAGGTGCTCAGCAGCCAGCGGTAGCCCCATTCCAGAAAATAGGAGTCGAGCTCCATGGCGTCCGTGTAGATCGTCATCTGGTAGACGTCTGTCCGGGAGGCCTGATAAAAATTCATCCGCTCATACACCCGGTTGATGGGCTCGATCTGCGCAAGGCCCGTTTCCCCATTGAGCTCCTCCAGCGCGCGGGAGAGCTCCTTATCCATGGAGACGGACAGGGAAAAGGTTTCCATGGAGGAAAACCATTGCTCGGTGACGGCGTTGATCTGCTCGAGCACGACGGTGGAATTCTGTGTGACCTGCTGGAAGATCAGGCGCGAGGAGATGGAGTAGGCTAAAGCTCCAAACAGGATCAGAAGGACAGCGCTGAGGCTGCCGATGATCAGGATGATTTGTGTTTTGAGCTTCAGCCTTTTGAACATGCAGACTCTCCTTTGCCGTCACAGGCAGGCCGGCTCCGGATGCGCGGCCTGCCACTCCGTTTTGCGATTCTCCTCTCAGGCGGACGTTTTTTCCGCGAAGGAGGCGATGCCCTTCGCCATCAGGGAGAAGGCCACCGCGCCTCCGTCGCAGATCCCCTTGGTTTTATCCCCATACATGCGGGCCCTGCCGATGCGGGAGGACATCCCGGCGGTAGCCAGGGCGGCTTCTTCCGCAGCCTCCGCGGCCCCGTGCAGCAGGGCGGGGCCCTGCAGGGGGGAGCTGCGCAGGAAATCGGCGTATGGCTTGACGGCGTCGAGGATGGTTTTATCGCCGAAGGAGGCGCCGCCGAGATCCATCATAGCCTCCATCGCGCTGTCGAGCAGCTCGGGCAGCCTGGCCGCTCCGATCTCCCCGAGCCCCTCGCAGGAGGAGGAGAAGGAGAGCAGGCCGGCGGAGAGAATGGTGCCGAGCGTGGAGGGCGCGGCGCGGTTGAAGGCGAGGGCGCACCGCCCGAAGCCCTCCGCAAGCGTCTCCGGCGGCGATTGGCACAGCTCGTCGCAGACACTGCGGAAGCCGAGCGCCATGTTAACCCCGAGATCGCCGTCTCCGGCGGCCGCGTCCAGCTCTGTCAGGCGCTCCTGCGCGCCCGCAAGGGACGTCTCGATCTCCTTCATCAGGTCGGGAAGCGTTTCAACGGTCAGCATAGCGATTTCTCCTTTCTCACACGCGGAAGAACGGGGAGCGGCACGGCGCGTCGAGATAGCGGGTGAGCTCCTCGTCGAGCCGGATCAGAGAGAGCGAAGCGCCGGCCATCTCAAGAGAGGTGGCGTATTCCCCAATCCAGCGGCGGTGCAGCGCAATTCCCCGCTCTCCGCAGATCTGCGCCGCCTTGCGGTACAGCAGATAAAGCTCCTCCAGCGGCGTGCCGCCCAGGCCGTTGACGAGCAGGGCGGCCGTTGAGCCGCGCGGAAGCTCAAGGTCGGACAGGATCCGCTCCATGAGCAGGGCGGCTGTGTCGTCGGCGGAGAGGATGGGGCACGTGTCGATGCCCGGCTCGCCGTGAATGCCCATGCCGACCTCCATCATCCCCTCGGGGATGGAAAAATTCGGGTGGCCCACGGTGGGGATGGTGCAGGCGGAGAGGCTCACGCCGAAGGTACGCACGGCGTCTGCCGCCTTGCGGGCCACGCGGGCCACCTCAGAGAGCGGGCAGCCCGCCTCCGCGCACGCGCCCGCAATCTTGTAGACCAGCACCAGGCCGGCGATGCCCCGGCGCTTTTCGCGCTGCTCGGGCGGGGCGGAGGCGACGTCGTCGCTCACGATCACCGTCTCCACCTTCATTCCCTTTTGCTTTGCCATCGTGCCGGCCATCTTGAAGTTCATTTTATCCCCCTGATAGCAGCCGAAGAGCTGCAGCACGCCCATGCCGCTGTCTGCGGCCTCCATGGCGTGCAGGATCTGCTCGCAGCCGGGGGAGGAAAACACGTTTCCCACGGCGCAGCTGTCGGCCAGCCCTTCCCCGACATAGCCGAGAAACACGGGCAGATGGCCGAAGCCGCCTCCTGTCACAATGCCGACCTTCGGCCCCTGCGGCCTTGCCGCGCGCACCACGACGCGCTTGTCGGTTTCCAGCAGGGCCACCTGGTCCGCGTGGGCCAGGGCGATGCCCTCAAGGGTTTCCTCCACAAATTGCTCCGGTTGATTGATCAGCTTTCTCATCTGTCTTGCTCCTTCCCAATCCGGCATGTCAGCCCTTGAGCCCGCTGACCGCGATTCCCTCGACAAAATACTTCTGCGCGAAGAGGAACACGATAACGCAGGGCAGCACGGTGATGACGCTGGCCGCCATGATGATGTGCCACTCGCTCACATACTGGCCCGTCATGCCGGCCAGGCCGAGCGAAAGCGTTTTGTTCTCGTTGGAGTTGATGAAAATCAGCGGGAGGAAAAAGTCGTTCCAGTTGTCCATGAAGGAGAACAGGCAGACTGTCACAATTGCGGGCTTTGTCAGCGGCAGGAAAATACTGCGGAAAATGCGGAAGCTCCCGCAGCCGTCGATCCGCGCCGCGGCGGAGAGATCCTCTGGAATCGAGAGGAAGAACTGCCGCATCAGGAAGACGTAGAAGGGCGTGGCCGCCGCGAAGAAGGCCGGCACAATCAGGGGCAGCAGCGTGTCGAGCCAGCCGGCCAGCTTGTACATCTGGAACAGGGGGATTGTCTTCACCTGGAAGGGCAGCATCATCGAGGAGATGAGAATGACGAAGAGGACGTTTCTCCCCGGGAATTTGATCCGGGCGAAGCCGTAGGCCGTGAGCGTTGCGGAGAAGACGTTCCCCACGGTTGTCAGCAGCACGACGGTGATGGTGTTTTTGAAATAGGTGGGGAAGGGATAGTTCTGCCACGCCTCGATATAGTTGGAGATCTGGAACGGAGGACGCGGGAACCACGGGATCGGCACCACATACATTTCAGACAGGGGCTTGAACGACATCAGCACCATCCAGTACACGGGGATGATGAAGATGACGGCGAGCAGACAGACGAGCACATACCAGAGCAGCTTGCAAATCAGCTTTTTCCGTTTCTGCCCGAGTCCGGACGCCGGAATTGCGGACGCTTTCATCACGGCTTCCTTCATCGCGAGTCCTCCTTTCCCTCAAAGTAAACCCAGCCGGACGTGCGGAATACCACCAGCGTCATCACCAGGATGATGAGAAACAGCACCCAGGCCAGGGCGGAGCCGTAGCCCATGCGCAGATACTGGAACGCCGTCTGATACAGATAGAGCACGATCACAGAGGTCGCGTTGGCGGGGCCTCCGTTTGTCATTACATAAACGTTGGTGAAGACCTGGAACGACTGGATGATCTGCATGATGAGATTGAAAAACAGAATGGGCGAGAGCATGGGGAAGGTGATGCTGCGGAAGCGCTGCCAGGCGTTCGCCCCGTCCAGCGTGGCCACCTCGTAGAGCTGCTGCGGGATATCCTTGAGCCCGGCGATGAAGACGACCATCGGCGTGCCGATGTACATCAGGTTCATCAGGATGATGGAGGGCATGGCCCAGTGCACGTCGTTGATCCATCCGGGCCCGGTGATGCCGAACCAGCGCAGGATGTCGTTGATTCCGCCGTAAAACGGATCGAACATTCTCGTCCACACGGCGGCCACGGCAACGCCGGAGATGATGCCGGGCAGATAGAAGAGGATGCGCATTCCCTTGGCTCCGCGGTACGGCTTGCTGAGAATGATGGCGACGGTCAGAGCCAGGGCCAGGCGGAGCGGAACGGAGAAGACGGTGTAGTAGAGCGTGTTCCAGAGAGACTGGATTGCCAGATCATCGCGGAAAATGTTTGCGTAGTTTTCCAGTCCCACAAAGGTAGGCTCCCCGATGAAATCCCATTCCGTCAGGCTGATATAGAGCGAATAAATCATGGGAGCCAGCGTAAAGACGAAAAGACCGATCAGCCACGGGGAGATGAAGGCGTATCCCTCGAGCCACTGCCGCCTTTTGTTCATGAAAATACCTCCTTTTGGCAGACATGCCGGGAGAAGCTTCTCCCGGCATGCAGGTTATTTTTGCAGAAGCTCGGCGGCTTTCTTGTCTGCGCTGGCCAGGGCCTCCTCGGCGGAAACCTGACCGTACCACGCCTTCTGCAGCTCGGTTGCCATCGCGACGCCGAGCTCCTCGTAGCCCTCGCACAGAGGCTTCGGCTGCGTCTCGGGCAGCGAGAAGGCCTCGATGAAGGTCTGCCAGCTCTCGTCGCTGACAAAGGGATCCTTGTCATAGTTCGCCTTGCGGACAGGCATCTGGCCGCTGGCGATGTTGAAGTTCTTGTCGTTCTCCTCGTTGGTCAGCATGGCGGCGAATTGATAGGCCAGCTCGGGATTCTTCGTGTCCTTGAGCACCGCGTACACATCGACCAGGGCGTTGTGGGCGTCGTTCTGATCGCCGGGGATAGGCGCGACCGCCCAGTTGAGATCCGGGGCCGTCTCAGGATAGGTGCTGATATTCCAGCAGCCCTGCATCCACATTGCCACCTTGCCGTTTTCCGCAAGGGAGGTGGTCGTCACAGTGGGCGGAACGGCGGACTTGTCCGTGTACAGCATGTCGAGCTGGAGATTCAGGGCTTTCAGGCCCGCCTCGTTGTTGATGTTGAAATCCTCGCCGGGAATGTCGTTCTTCCAAACCTTTCCGCCGGCCATCCAGTAGTAGCCGAGCCACCACGCGAAGCAGGGCTCGCGCGTGCCGAGCTCATACCACATGAAGCCGTACTGGCCCTTCGATTCGTCCGTCATGTTCTTGGCGTATTCCCGCAGCTCATCCCACGTCTCGGGGGGCCTGTCGTAGCCCGCTTCCTCGAGCAGGTCGACATTGTAGTACAGGCAGACGATGCTGCCGTGCTTGGGAAGAGCGTAAACCTTGTCGTCGAACGTGACGGCATTCCAGGCGGCATCCACGAAATCCTCGGGATTGACGTTGTCGTCCGCCTCAATATACTGCGTGATATCGAGGGCGGCGTCCTTGTAATACAGCTCCGCCAGATACGTTTCCTTCAGGTTTGCCACGTCCGGCGCGTTGCCGCCCGCGATGGAGGTCAGCATCTTCGACCAGTAGTCCGGCCATCCGTTGAAGCCGGTGAGGATTTCCACTTCGCAGTTGTTTTCCTCTTCGAACTGTGCGATCGCCGCCTCAGCCGGCTCGATCACCTGGTTGTCGTTGAGCGCGAAGACAAGCTTCGTCTTTTCTCCCGAGCCGGAGGGCTGTTCTCCCTCAGACGCAGAGGAGGAAGGGGTTCCGGTGCTCTCCGTCCCGCCTGCCGAGGCCGTATCCGCCCCGGGCGCGCAGCCGGCCACACTGCCGGCCAGAGCCGCAGCCAACAGGAAACTCAATACTCTTTTTCCAGCTTTCATCTTTCTGCCTCCCATATTAAAATAGTCCGATGCCTGCGGCGGCACGCCTTCACCGCTTTGGTAAGAAGCGCCGCCGCTCTTCATCTGTGCCTTTATTCTAATATAGATTATTCCTATTTTATATGGTAGGATTCAACGGATTTGTATGTATTTCGTTGAAAATCATCCGAATTCTTCCCTGCTTCGCCCCGCAGGGCAGGTTCGCGGCGCCCTTCGGCGCAGGGAAGACAGCACGGCCTGGCGGCGCCTGACAGGATCAAGGATAGAGGCAAAGAGGGAGGAAATCAAGAGGAAATCTTTTCCAGAGGCTGACGCCGGAAATGGAAAAACGAAAAGCGCCCCTTCCCCGGCCGGAGGGAGCCGGAGAAGGGGCGCCGCTGTTCGGCTGCCTCCCCGCGGCTTTTGCAGTCAGGAGGGAAGGGACGCGAGCTTGCGGAACAGGTCGCGGAAGATGGCGTCGCGGTTCAGGCGCCTGACGTTGCGGATCAGGTGGCGGTGGTAGTCGCGGCTCCAGGTGAGGTTGTCCGTCACGATGGGGGAGGTGGTCAGCTCGCTCTCCGCAAAATCGGGGGAGAGCAGGTAGGCGACGACAGAGATATCCCAGATCGGCTTGCTCCACGCGAAGAGGTCGCCGGCGTAATCGCGCACGCTGTCCGTCAGATAATCGCACAGGGCGTTCTTTCCGGCGATGCAGGCCTCGAGCTCCTCCATGCAGGTGGTGAGGTGGGAGGAGACGGGCGTGCACGGCATGTGCACGAGAGGCACGCCGCTGTCGAAGACGACCTGGGCGGCCTTCACGTCCTGATAGACGTTGTAGACGTTCGGCGTGGCGTCGAGATCGTCGCCGGCCAGCCATACCAGCACCATGCGCTCCGCGATGGCCGGCTGCAGCAGCAGGGCCGAGGCCACGTTGGTGACGGCGCCGATGGCCGCCACATAGAGCGGCCGCTCCGGCGTGTGCGCGAGCGCCAGGCGGACGAGCTCCTCCGCTGCCGGGGACGGCACGGGGGCCTTCTCCGCAAGATATGTGCGGGAGCCGCGGAACACCCGGCTCCCGTATTTTTCCCGCATGCCGAGCAGGTCTAGCAGATGCAGCAGCTCCCGGTAGCTCTGCTCCATGCCGTCGGCGGGATCCTGCGCGCGCTCGTTCATCGAGAAGGGAGCGGCGCACAGGGCCTGCACGCGCAGCCTTTCGGGGGAGAGCAGGGCGTAGGCCACGGCGAAGGGGTCGTCGACCTCCGTGGCGGTGTCCGTGTCGATCACGAGGTCGAGCACGCCCCCGGCCGGGTATTCGAGCAGCTTCACTCGTTCAAATTCCTTCATGGGGCTCCTTTCCGCGCCGCTTAAAAATAGGTGTAGTCCGCGGGATCCCGGCTCTCGGGATCGACGCAGGAGACGTTGTTGATGAAGCTGCCGGGAACGACGGGCAGCTCTCCCCTGGCAAAGAAGTCGCCGGTGCGCTTCATCTCCTCGGCCAGCAGGGCGCGCATCTGCGCAAGCACCGGGGCGCAGGCCGGGTCGTCCGCGAGGTTGCGGCCCTCGGCGGGGTCGAGCATCAGGTCGTAGAGCTGCTCGCTCTCCTTCTTCATGGAGAGCAGGCCGTATTGGGCGAGGCAGGCCTTCGAGGGGCCGTTGTCGATGTTGGCGGGCACCACGCCTGTCTCCGGGCGCTGTTCCACAATGTACTTCCAGCGCTGTGTGCGCACGCAGCGGGCGGGCTCCGGCGCGGCGTGGTAGTTGATCTCGGAGAAGACGGCGTCGTGCAGCCTGCAGACGCTCCCCTCGAGCAGAGGGAAGAGGGAGCTGCCCTCCACGGGGCCCGGCAGCGGCACGCCCGCGGCCTCGCAGAGCGTGGGGTAGAGATCCATGTGGGTCACCATCGCGTCGCAGACCTTGCCGGCCATCGGGTTGCCGGGGTATTTGAGCACGAGGGAGACGCCGATGCCGGTGTCGCGCAGCGTGCACTTCATGTGCGGGAAGGCGGGGCCGTGGTCGGTGGTGTAGAGCACGAGGGTGCTTTCCTCCAGGCCGAGCTCGCGCACGCAGTCGAGCACGCGGCCGAAGCAGGCGTCCGCCCGCCTGGCGCTGGTGAGGAACTCGGCAAAGTCACGCCGCGTCTCCTCCGTGTCCGGCAGGCACGCGGGCACCTTCACATAATTCGGATCAATGGGCGGGTCGATGCCCTCGAAGGGGCGGTGCGTGTTGTGCAGGCCCAGAGAGAGGAAAAACGGCTTTTCATGCGGGCCGCGCAGAAACTCCACGGCCTTTTCCGTGTTGCGCGTGTCCGCCTCGAGCGAGCTCATGCCCGGAGCCTCCTCCTGAAACACGCGGGAGTAGCCGAGCGCAGCCGTGTCCGCGGCCTCGTGGTGGACGCCGCAGAGCGTCGTCTCATAGCCGTTTTCGCGCAGCCAGCTGCCCAGGTGGCGGCTGTAGTCGTGCAGGGAGAAGCCGCGGTGGGCAAGGCCGAGCATGCCGTTCTGGTGCGGATACTGGCCCGTCACCAGGGCGCTGCGGCTCGGCGAGCACGTGGGCCCGCAGCAGAAGGCGGAGCGAAAGAGCGTCCCCTCTCTGGCGAGCGCCATCAGGTTCGGCGTGACGGCCTGGCCGTCATAGGGCTGGATATACCGGCCCGTGTCGTGTGTGTGCAGATAGATCAGGTTCAGCTTGCGGTTCATGTATGAGACTCCTTCTGATGATTCGGTCTGTCCGCGGTGTTGTAGAGGGCGTGCATGCGCTTGCCCGGCTGTGTGGATTCCTTCTCGATGATGGCGCAGCTGTAGCCGCGGCAGCGCGTTTCCTCCTGATTCTGCAGGCGATCGAGCAGATGGCGGGCGGAATCGCGGTAGAGATCCCGGCTCGGCATCGCCACGGTCGTCAGCGTCGGCACGTGATAATCGGTGAACTCGCTGCCGTCGAAGCCCGCGACGAGCACGTCCCGGGGCACCTGAAGCCCCCAGTCGTACAGCGCGCGGCAGCAGCCCATGCACAGGCGGTCCGAGACGCACAGCACGCTGTCGACACGGAGATGGCGGCGCAGCAGGCCTGCCATGCCGACGTAGCCGCTGCGGTAGTAGCTGTCCTCCACCACGACGGTGAGCTCCGGATCCTCCGCGCCGATCTCGCGCATGGCCCGCAGATAGCCCGCGGTGCGCAGGCCGCCCACCGTCAGGCCCTCCTTCTCCGTGGTGAGGAAGGCGATTCTGCGCGCGCCGCGCTCCTGCAGAAAGCGCGTGAGGCGGTAGCATTCCAGCAGCTCGTCGATGTAGAACGAGGAGATATTGCGGTACGCGCTCAGATCCTGATACTTGCCGAACAGGACGACGGGAATGTCAAGCCGGTCGAACTCCTCCTCGCGCCCGAGGACGGAGCCGCCGAGGATGGCGAGGGCGCAGGCGCGCGTTTCCCGCACCGCCTTGAGGGCGGCGTAGACGGGATCCTCCCCGTTGATGAAGCGGATGGCGATATCATAGCCCTCCTCCGTCATCGTCTCGCTGTATTCCTTTGTGATCAGGTTGAAGTAGGGGTGCATGGCGTCGTTGATCAGGAGCACCACCGTCTTGTTCTCGGACTGCTTGAGGAGCTTGGCCGCCGCGTTCGGCGTGTATTTCTGCCGGCTGGCGGCCTCCTGGACCTTTCTGCGCGTCTCCTCGCTGACGCCCGGATAATTGTTCAGCGCCTTGGAGGCGGTCGAAACGCTGACGCCGCACTCCTTCGCCAAATCCCGTATGGAATAATTCTTGCTCCAATCCATCTGCACACCCCGCTTCTGCTTATTCAGAACGATCGCTCCCCCGCTCCCGGAGCGGATCGGACGCGCAGGACGCCGGTCTCAGTCCGTGGGAACCAGGGGAAGCCGGAACTGCCTGCAAACGTATTCCTCCATCAGGCGCTCGAGCGGCGCGCCGCAGCGGCGCTCGCCGGAGATGCCGTCGCCGAGCAGCAGCCAGCCGAGCTCGTCGCCCGAGGCCGGCCAGAACGGCAGCCCCTCGCCGTTCGGGTCGCCCGTCTTGATGAAATTGGCCCAGTACGTGTTGATCTGCTCTGCGAGCGCATAATCGAGCGCCGTCCAGCTGCGGGCGGGCGGCGTGCCCTCCCGCAGGGAGCGGAAGGTGTACCACAGCTCGCTCGAATGCCAGCTCCACTGGTTTTCCTCATCGCGCTCGCTGCCGAGCTCGCAGGGCCGCGACGGCGTGCGGTGGGCGAAGAGGTAAACGTAATGCTTCGTCTCGCTGCGCAGGGCCGTGCGGCTCCACTCGCCGTACCGCCTCGCGAGCATGAGGTTGGTCCAGCACAGACGGCTCAGGCCGTATGCGCCGAGCCGCCGCGCGAGGGCGGGGGCCGTGGAGTCGTCCGCGCAAACGAGACGCTCGAAATCGTACTTGTCGTACAGGTCGCCGAGGCGGCCGCGGAATTCCTCGTAGAACGCGGCGGCTCCCGCCGGCTTCGGATACTCACCCTCGCCGAGATTGCAGCCGGCGAGGATCTGGATCTCGCGGCACGCGCCGCGCAGGAGGCCGTCGCGTACCGAAGCGGCCGCCATCACCATGCCGTCGCAGGTGACGGAATCAATGTACGGGTTCTCGAGCCCGCGCTCGAGCAGCCTTTCCGCCGGAAGGGCGCGCAGCTCGTCGGGGGAGGCGGTGCGGGAGAGGCCGAGGCGGCCGAGGCGGTCGAGGCCCTGCTCCTGCGATTCCGCGAGCGGCGGGAACGGGCGCTCCCACTGCATGCCGCTCTGCAGAATCGCGCGCCGCACCGGCACGGTGAACTTCGGCGAGAGCAGCATGCTCATGCACTTGACGGTGCCGCCCGACTGCCCGCCGATGGTGATGTTTTCCGGGTCGCCGCCGAAGGCGGCAATGTTGCCGCGGATCCACTCGAGGGCGCAGATCTGGTCCATCAGGCCATAGTTGCCGCTCGCGCCCTGCTCCTGCGTGAGCTGCGGCAGCGAGAGATAGCCGAAAATGCCCAGCCGCTGCTCCACAGAGACGAAGACGATGCCCTTCTCCGCGAAGGCGCGTCCGTCCGCCTCCGGCTCATACGTGTGGCAGGTTGTCAGGCCGCCGCCGTGAAACCAGACATAGACGGGCCGGTTCGCCCCGCCGCCCGGAGCGCCCTCCTCCACGGTAATGTTCAGATACAGGCAGTCCTCCCCGACAGACGGGAGCGGCTCGTAATAGAAATCGCTCTTATAGGGCTCCACATCCGCCCCGGCGAGATGCTGCACCGGCATATGGCCGCGTTCGCGGCAATCGCGCACGCCCTGCCAGGGGCGCACGGGCACAGGGGGCTTCCAGCGCAGATTGCCCACGGGGGGCTCGGCGTAGGGCACGGCCCGGAACTCAAGAACTCCGCCCATATCGAGGCCGAGAACCGAGCCGCAGGCTGTGGAGACAATCGTGTTTTTCTGTTCCATGGCTTGTGCCAATCCTTTCTCAGAAAGTCCGGCAGAACCGGAAGGCGCCCTGCCCGGGCAGGCCTCCGGGAGCTGTGCGGAGCGGCAGCGCGCTTCCGTTCCGGCTGATCCTTATTTTGACGGCTCCGGCATGCCGTGAGGCCGGAGCGTGTTTACGCTCTTTCCCAGGGATCCTTTTTTGCGTGCATGATCCAACAATATCCTACCACAAGCGGGATAGCCGCTGCAACCCATGTGATGGGATTTACAAAGCACAGCGCCGTGTAGCTGCCCTGCTGGTAGAGCACGGCCACCCACACCAGCCGCGCCACGAGCTCGAGCACGCCGACGCCCATGGGGATGGCGACGTTCGCCATGCCCTGCAGGGTGTTGCGGAAGAGGAAGATCATGGCCACGCCGGTCAGGAACAGGGAGAAGGTGTTGACGTATTGCAGGCCGTACTGCAGCACGTCGCCGCTGCCCTTCTCCACGAAGAGGCCGAGCAGCTGCGTGCCGAACAGCCGCAGCAGCACGCCCAGCAGGACGGACGTTCCCACCGCGAGTATCACGCAGGCGCGCACGCCCTGGCGGATGCGGTCCTTCTGCTTCGCGCCGAAGTTCTGGCCCACGTAGGCCGCGATGGCGGAGCCGAAGGTGTAGATCGGCTGGAGGCAGAACTGCTCGAGCTTGTTGCCGGCGGTGTAGCCCGCGATCACGCTGACGCCGAAGGTGTTGATCGCCGATTGCAGCACGAGGAAGCCGACCTGGGTGATCGCGCCCTGCAGCGCCATCGGCACGCCGATCCGCAGCAGCCCCCGGATGGCGGCGGGGCGCAGTCTCCTGTCCTCGCGCGAGAAATGGAAGAACGTCATGCGGCGGCGCACGTAGACGACGCAGGCCGCGAGCACGGCGATCTGCGCGAGAATGGTGGCCAGGCCCACGGCGGCCACGCCGTTCTCCATCACGAGAACGAAGACGACGTCGAGAATCACGTTGAGCACGCTCGAGGCGACGAGGAAGTAGAGCGGCGTTTTCGCGTCCCCGAGGCTGCGCAGCAGGGCGTACATCAGGTTCAGCCCCGCCGTGACGATCATGCCGAGCACAATGATCACAATATAGCTGTACGCAAGGTCGAGAATCTCCTCCGGCGTGTTCATCAGGCGGAGCAGATCCCGCAGGAACAGGACGGACGGAACGGTGAGCAGGACGGACACGCCCGCGACGAGGACGATCGAGTGATAGATGCACGAGCGCACCTCGTCATGGTTCGATCCGCCGAAGCGGTTTGACACGATGACGGCGAAGCCCTGGGTCAGGCCCATGAGCAGGGTGAGAATGAAATTATACAGGTTGCTGGTGCTTCCCACGGCAGCCAGCGCGTCGGAGCCCACCATCTGGCCGACGACGATGGTGTCGGCCATGTTGTACAGCTGCTGGACAAGATAGCTGATGAAAATGGGGATGGAAATCTCCACAATCAGCCGGAAGGGATTTCCCTTCGTCAGATCCTTTACCACATTTGTCTCTCCACTCTG